>JABFRB010000002.1:0-300000 GCA_013141385.1 Bacteroidales bacterium
AATGCAGTTGAGTTAAGAAAGACGCTATCTAAGGATATATACGAGTTGGACTACTATTATGAATATCTTGCTATAGCGTATTCCAAAGCAGGCAGGCTGAAGGAATTCATAGATATTTTCGAAAAGTCAGGTGACTTAAATGATAAACCAGATAAGAAGGCAATCATATACAACCGAATTGGCAATCTATTTGCTGATTCTAAAAAAGAACAGGAAGCGATTCCATATTATGAGAAAGCGATAGAACTTGATCCGAACAGGTCAATATATCTGGGTAACATGGGATTAACTTATACAAAACTTGAACAATGGCAAGAAGCCATAAAATATTACCAACAGGCAGTTGAACTGAGAAAGCAGTCACCTGACGATCCTTACGGTTTGGATTACTACTATGAATTTCTTTCAGAAGCATATTTCAAAGCAGGCAGACTGAATGAATTCATAGAAATTTTCGAAAAGTCAGGTGACTTAAATGATAACCCTGATAAGAAGGCAATCGTTTACAACCGTATTGGTAATCTACTTGCCAATTCTTATAAAGAACAAGAGGCGATTCCATATTATGAGAAAGCGATAGAACTTGATCCAACCAGGCCAATCTATTTATGTAATATGGGATTAACTTATACGAATCTCGGACAATGGCAAGAAGCCATAGAAAATCACAAAAATGCAGTTGAGTTAAGAAAGACGCTATCTAAGGATATATACGAGTTGGACTACTATTATGAATATCTTGCTATAGCGTATTCCAAAGCAGGCAGGCTGAAGGAATTCATAGATATTTTCGAAAAGTTAGGTGACTTAAATGATAACCCTGATAAGAAGGCAATCGTTTACAACCGTATTGGTAATCTACTTGCCAATTCTTATAAAGAACAAGAGGCGATTCCATATTATGAGAAAGCGATAGAACTTGATCCAACCAGGCCAATCTATTTATGTAATATGGGATTAACTTATACGAATCTCGGACAATGGCAAGAAGCCATAGAAAATCACAAAAATGCAGTTGAGTTAAGAAAGACGCTATCTAAGGATATATACGAGTTGGACTACTATTATGAATATCTTGCTATAGCGTATTCCAAAGCAGGCAGGCTGAAGGAATTCATAGATATTTTCGAAAAGTCAGGTGACTTAAATGATAAACCAGATAAGAAGGCAATCATATACAACCGAATTGGCAATCTATTTGCTGATTCTAAAAAAGAACAGGAAGCGATTCCATATTATGAGAAAGCGATAGAACTTGATCCAACCAGGCCAATCTATTTATGTAATATGGGATTAACTTATGCGAAGATCGAACAATGGAATGAGGCGATAGAATGCCACAAGCAGGCAATTGAGCTAAGGAAAAAGTCGCTTGACGATCCATATGGGTTGGATTATTATAATAGCTTTCTTATTGAAGTATATGATAAAATTGGTAAAAAAGACCCTTAAGTATGCATTAGTAGATTTAGGATTTATTCACAGTAATTATAAAAAATAATTAATCCTTTAAATTATTCATTAAGGAGCTCATGATCCCTCATTTATGGTTTATTTCTTGTAATGTTAAACGAAAACGAGAGTCCCAAATAATGGTAACTCTCGTTTGTGACCCCGGCGGGATTCAAACCCACGACCTTCAGAACCGGAATCTGACATTCTATTCAGCTGAACTACGGGGCCAAAAAAGTTTACAAATGTAAGTCCCTTTTTCCTCTTTTGCAAGGGAGTTGAGCCTTTGCATTTTCACTTACTCAAAGATCTCCTTTGCTTTAATTTTGACCCAACTCAGGTTTTGCTTACCTTTATCAAAACTTTACCAATATGCAAAGATTACCATTTTTACTACTTTTCGTTTGCCTTTCCGAAGTTATATTGGCTCAAGTTACATTTACAATAGAATTTCTGCCTGCTAAAACTCCAATAAAAGATACCATTTTCATGACATCCACTTTAAACAAATGGAATCCTCATGATAATGCGTATGCTTTTAAACAAACTGGCTATGGAAAATTATCATTAACAATTAATAATGCAATAGATTCCTTTGAATACAAGTTATGTAGAGGAAATTGGAACGAAATTGAGGTTGATTTAACAGGTCAAGATTTTAAAAATCGGAATTATACAACCAAACTTGGTAATCGAATTGAAATTAAAGTACTTGGGTGGAGAGATTTATCGCCCAAGCGAAAATCAACTGCTACAAAAGGAGTAAGTTTTGTTCCCACCAGTATTGAGATGCCTCAGTTCAACAGAAAAAGAACAATCAGAATGTATTTCCCTCCCAACTATTCATCGGGAAAGCGATTTCCAGTAATCTATATGCACGATGGGCAGAACTTATTCGATTCTGCAACATCATTTTCTGGGGAGTGGAAGGTTGACGAAATCCTAGATAGTCTTTACAAATATCACAATTTTTCATGTATTGTTGTTGGAATTTACAATGGCGAGAATCAAAGATTAAACGAGTTTTCGCCTTGGCATAACGATTCATTAAATGCAGGTGGAGATGGGGATAAATATGCAAAATTCATTGTTAAAATTTTAAAACCTTTTATTGATAGCCACTACAGAACCTTAATCGATAGGGAGAATACAGCAATCATAGGAAGTTCTATGGGTGGACTAATATCATTGTATATAACATTACAATACCCCGAAGTATTTGGCAAAGCGGCTATCTTTTCTCCATCACTATGGTTTTCTCCAAAGGTCTTTGAGATGATGCAAAAATATAATCTTAAAAAGATTCAAAAAATTTATCTAATTTCGGGAGCAAAGGAGGGTGAACAAACAGTGTACAATACCCTTAAAGCTGATAGTTTGTTGAGGAGTGTTGGTTTTGACGAGAATTACTTAAGATGTAAAATATCAAAGGATGGTGAGCATATTGAGTGGTTCTGGAGTCGTGAATTTGGTGATGCCGTTAGATATTTATTTAGTTTATAATAAAACAATTAAGTATGAAATGTCCATGTAAAAATGTACACCAAAGGTGATATTGTAATATGGACATTTAGCTTCGCTGAACCCTTCGGGGTTCATGAGAATAAATTTGTAAATGAAACTAAATTTGAAACTGAATATTATTGATAATATATAACTTAAAAAGATATTAACTCATGAATAGAATAATTTCAATTTCATTTATTGCTATTTTAGCATTAAGCAGTTGCATAAATAATAATAGTAATAGAACTCCTGGTCAACCCTATGAGGAGTTTGAAGGCACAGTGGTTGAAGGTCTTAAAAAGATTTATAATGCCGAAGGAAAACTTGAAACGGAGATTCCTTATAAGGATTCATTACCAAATGGAATACAGAAGGAGTATTATAAAACAGGCCAATTATTCCGTGAAACCCCTTTAACTAAGGGTAAAGCAAACGGCATTGTTAAAGAGTATAGCACTAATGGTAAAATTTACAGAGAGATGCCTGTTGTAAATGGCAGGGCAAATGGTATTATTAAGAAATATTACGAGAATGGTACTTTGTTTTCCGAGGCTCCTTTCGAAAATGGACAACCTGTTGCAGGTTTAAAGGAATATAATGATAAGGGAAATCTTTTAGAAACTCCTAAAATGGTTTTCAATGCTAAAAACATGACAAGAATTGATGGGACATACATCTTGGAGATTTCATTATCAGACAAGACTATTAAACCCGGCTATGCCCAAGTTTTGGTTTTTGATAATAAGGAGATTGTTAATAAAATACCCACTTCTGATGGCAAGGGAATATTAAAATTTTCAATACCAGCAGGTGCGATGATGGTTAAAAAGTTAACCTTTGAGGCAAAGTATACAACTCTTCGTAATAATGTTTGTATAATCCGTGATTCGTTTAATTTAGTGATTGGCAATTAAACAACCTATTCCATGCTATTCGCATAAGGCAAAATCAACAATTGCTTTCACATGAATTTCAAGAGTATTGAATACTGGTATATTTATATCAGATTGTGTGATTAGCAATGGAATCTCTGTACAACCAAGGATAATCCCTTCAGCACCCTCCTGCTTAAGATTTGACATAATTTGTAGGAATTGTTCCTTGGTTTTATCAATAAAAATATTTTTAATAAGTTCTGTGAAGATAGAACGGTGAATAAATGCCCTCTCTCTATTATTTGGAATTAGGGTTTGAATTTGAAAGTTACTTAAACGATTTTTATAAAAATCCTCTTCCATGGTGATTTTTGTCCCCAATAACCCAACTTTGGTAAGACCTTTTTCTCTTATTTTATCGGCGGTTGCTGAACCAATATGCACAATTGGTTTGGAAATTTTATTTTGAAGATCATCTGCATAGAAGTGAAGCGTATTTGCACAAAGGGCAATACAATCGACCCCTGCACCTTCGAGTTTTTGAGCAGCATCGGTTACCATTTTAAGAACCCCAGCATGATCATTTTTTTGATTTAAATCAGCAATATCGGCGTAGTTGAAAGAATATAATAGACAACGAGCAGCATTTAAACCACCAACCCTATCATTAATACCTTGATTTATTAAGCGATAGTATTCTATGGTTGAAATCCAACCAGTACCTCCAATTAACCCAATGGTCTTCATAGTAATTGTTGTTTTAAAAAGTTTTTACATACGGATAATCTTGACGGTAAATGCGATTAATAGAAAAGTTATTTGATTTTGGACAATCAAATATATTCTTAAAATTCTTTTAAATTCTACTTTTGAATATATCTATTACATATATAATGTCAGTTCGATGTAAGATGTCATCCTGAGCGAAGCGAAGGATCTAATTATCTATAAAACAGATGCTTCACTTCGTTCAGTATGACAAAGCATCAATCTATTGTTATGCTTAAAATCAAGATGTTATACTTAGATCAAACTCACGTTATATAGCATTTTAATAATTAATGGCAGAAAATTTTTCGTATTTCCCTGAGCCCATTTAATGTTCTCCTAAAATAATTTGTTCTTGACTAGCGATAATTGATAGTTGCAATTTAATGAAAGCCCAATGTTTTAATTAGTTTTAAGAATCACTAGCTTTTGAGATTACCATTTTATATATTTGGCAGCATGGAACAACTTAAATTTATCGATCTTTTTTGTGGGGTTGGTGGTTTTCATATCGCCCTTGAATCTATTGGGGGTACTTGTGTTTTTGCTTCTGACATTGATGAAGAATGTAGAAAGGTTTACTTTGATAACTTTGGACTTGAACCTGCTGGGGATATTACTAAGATTGATGAAAAGGACATTCCAATGCATGATGTTCTATGTGCAGGATTTCCTTGCCAAGCATTTTCCAAAGCAGGTTATAGGAGGGGGGTTAACGATCCCCGGGGAACACTTTTTTTTGATATTGTTCGTATTGCAAAGTTCCATAAACCGAAATACTTGATTCTTGAGAATGTACGAAATCTTGCTAGCCACGACAAGGGCAACACTTGGCGTGTTATTCGTTACAACCTTCGAGAGTTAGGCTATAATGTTTCTGATGAACCAATCATTTTCAGCCCTCATTATTTAGGAATTCCTCAGCACCGCGAGAGGGTATTTATACTCTGTAAACGTAAAGATTTAGGCGATTTACCCATTTTTACTTTTGATAAAAAAAATCGACCAGCAAGTGATGCTTTTTCAATCCTTCAGCCAGATGATGAGATAGTTAATCTGGAAAAACATAAGCTGAGTAAACGAGAGATTGCTTTAATCAACCTTTGGAACGAATTTTCATCAATAGTAAAAAACGAACTACCGGGCTTCCCCGTTTGGAGTGAGTGGTTAAAGGAGTTAGACGATATCGATTATCTCCACTTCTATCCAAAATGGAAGCAGAATTTTATTTATAAAAATAGCAAATTATACTCTGAGCATAAAAAGGAGATAGATTCTTGGCTAATGAAAGCCCTAAAAAATAAAGATTTTGTAGGTGCTAAGGCTAAATTCGAATGGCAGGCAGGGAAGGTTTCCTCGCCTAATCTTTGGGATACAATAATGCATTTTCGCCCATCCGGATTGAGGGTAAAAGCACCAACACACTACCCAGCTTTAGTTGCCATTACTCAAACATCTATTGTTGGCTCACTTAAAAGAAGACTTACTCCAAGGGAGTGTGCCCGCTTGCAACGAATCCCTGATAGCTATAAATTACATTCGAACGATAGAGTTGCTTATAAGCAACTTGGGAATTCTGTTAATGTTGATGTGGTTATGATGTTTGCAAAACTACTGCTTAAGTAAATAACATGCCTATTAGTACATTCCTTACCAGATTTTACTATATAATATTTTTCTTAACACAAAGTTCAAATCCATATAACCTCACTGTTTTTTTATTATATTGCAAGGTGAATTCTTGATTAACCTAAATCTAAATTTTATGGAACAAGTACAAGTTGAAAAGAAATTCGCAGGTTTCTGGTGGAGATTCCTAGCGATTATTATCGATGGTTTAATCCTCGGTGTTGTGAAATGGATTATCATTACGCCCATTCTTGCTACGTTAGGCTTTGGTGCTTACAAGGCCGCTACATCAGGAGAAATGGATGAAACTGCAGCAATAGGCATGTTAGGAGCATTTGCAGGAGCAATGGCTATGGTATGGGTTTTCACAATTGTTGCTGGATGGTTATATTTTTCTCTTATGGAATCGTCAAAATTCCAAGGTACAATAGGTAAACTTGCACTTGGTATAATTGTAACCGATATGGAAGGGAATAAAATTAACTTTGGAAAGGCAACTGGTCGCTATTTTGGTAAAATAGTTTCAGGTATTATTCTATATATTGGTTTTATGATGGCTGGATTTACTGAGAAAAAACAAGGATTACACGATATTCTTGCAGGCACATTAGTTTGGAAAAAATAGAAATTGAAGATTTCTTCAAGAAAGGGAGTCCGTAACGACTCCCTTTCTTTATTCAATAAGGTAAACGAATCGCTTCATTATATTTAAGAACTTTTTATAGCATAGTCAAACTTTTGCCAAATTTGATAGTCTATATAACATTAAGTTATAAATAACCTCTAAATCAAACAATCATGCGTATTAAGTTACTAACCTTATTTGTTCTGATTTTATTTGGCTCTCAGGCATCAGCACAAACTGTTGAATTGCTTCGACAAGCAGGAACAACAAAGGAATACCCAGGTGCAGGATACATTGTTGTGTACGATAGTACCAGCGTTAATGTACAGGAAACAGGTTTGAGTTATTATAGCAACTCCAGACTTTTCAAAGCCTTAACTCTAAGTGGAGCAAAAGAGCTTGCAGTAATTAAATTTGATTACGATCCTCTTACCGCATTTATTCGAATTGAAAAGGTGCGTATTATCAGAAGTAATGGAGGCGTTGAGGTGATTGCTAATGATAAAGTATATGACTACCCAGCCCCGGCCCATTCAATATACTGGGGAGCCCGTCAGAAAATGATTGCTATTGGACGGTTAGAGCCAGGGGATGGTGTTGAAGTTAGGTTTTTTAAGAAAGGATTTGCTTATGCACTGTTAGCTCAACAGGAATTAAGCGATGAGTACTATATTCCTCCAATGCGTGGTCATTTTTACGATATCGTAGAGTTTTTCGCTTCATTTCCGATTAAGGAAAAAGTATATAATTTGATAATCGCCAAGGAGAAAAAACTACAGTACAAGTTTTATAATGGTAAAGTTGATGAGAAGGTAAGCGAAAAGAATGGTAAAATTTGCTACACATTCTCAGTAAAGAATATCATGCCAATTAAGCAAGAGCCAAAAATGGTAGCACTTTCAGATGTTGCTCCTAAACTTCTTATATCCACCAGTCCCGATTGGGAGACCAAATCGAAATGGTTTTGCGGTGTAAATGAAGATTATGGGAGTTTTAAATCTATTCCCGAAATCGATAAAAAGGTAAAAGAGATATTAAAGGGTGCAAAAAATGAGATGGATTCAATCTCAAAATTAAATCATTGGGTTGCTGATGAAATCCGCTACAGCGGTCTAACGATGGGAAAAGGTGAAGGGTTCACTCTTCACAAAGGCGAAATGGATTTTAATGACCGTTGTGGTGTTTGTAAGGACAAGGCGGGAATGCTTATTACCATGCTACGCTCAGCGGGATTCGTTTCATACCCCGCAATGACTATGGCTGGTTCGCGTATTGACCGAATTCCTGCCGATCAGTTCAACCATTCGGTTACGATTGTTAAACTTCGGAGCGGAGAGTATAAATTACTTGACCCAACATGGGTTCCATTTACTCGTGAAGAGTGGAGTAGCCGGGAGCAACAACAAAATTATTTGATGGGTTTGCCCGAAGGTGCTGATCTAAAGGAAACTCCAATATCATCTCCGGAAAATCACTATTTTAGAATTAATGGCACATCTCAATTAGCAAACGATGGCACTTTAACGGGTGAATTTATTCTAGTTGCTGAGGGGCAATCTGATGCCAACGTTAGAAGTCTCTTTACACGTAGCTATAAAGCCGATTGGCAGTCGAATTTTGAGAAGGAGTTGATGAAAATATCACCAAGAATCGAAATTATTGAGATGAGCTATACTGATCCTTACGCTTATCTTCTTCAACCAGTTCAAATCAAGGTGAAATACAGAATTCCTAATTATGCAATTGCTACAAAAAACGAAATTATTTTCACACCAGTTCTAGCATCAAATCTATTTGGTAGCCGTCATAGCCATATTGCCTTCGATCCATCTATCGAAAATCGAAATTATCCGTTTGTTGATGCGTGCTCTAAGTTGATAGAGTTAAACGAGGTTATTACACTTCCAACAAATATGACGATAAAATTTAAGCCAGAAACAATACAATCGAAGGGTAGTGGTGTCGATTTTGAATCAACCTATACGCTCGATGAAAACATGCTAAAGTTTTCTCAGAAAGTAGTGCTAAAAAAGCGAATCTACCAACCTGAAGATTGGCGGTCGTTCAGAGATGCAGTAAAGTATCAGAACGAATTTGCAAATACACCAGTAGTCCTTAAATTCTAATACCTACAATTATGAACTCAAGATATTTTTTAGGACTACTACTGATTGTCTTTGCTTCATGTAGTTCCCCTTTAACTCAAGAACAGAAAAACGCTGATGCTGTTTATCTTAAACAGATAAAAGAGTACACATTGAATTTAGATGGTTCTTCCAGCTATCATTACTACCATAAATTCCGTTTTAACTCTTATCTTTCATTTAACAGATTCTTTGGAGAAACCTTTGTTGCTTATAATCCGGAATATCAAACATTAAGGGTGAACAAATCTGAAACTAAGATGGCGGATGGAAAAAAGGTTAAATCACCAGAGAATGCTTTTAATGAGGTACTACCATCCTTTGCTGCCGATGCTCCTGATTACAATAATTTGCGTGAAATGGTAATAACCCATGTTGGCTTGGAAAGAGAAGCTGTTGTTGAATTGGATTATGAGATACAAACTAAGGCAAGTTTCACTCCTTTTATTTCTGATAAAGTAAACCTTTGCGAATCATCGCCAGTGAAAGAAGTTGAAGTGATTGTTAGAGTGCCAAAAGGTGTAAAATTGAATTATAATTTGATAAATAAACCTGCTGGTTTGACCTGCAAAAAGAGTACTAAAGGGGAATATGATGTATATTCATGGAAGGCCTACAACTTGAGTGCAATGTCGCATGAACCATTACAGTCCGAAGGATTTACGGCCTACCCAGCACTTCAATTTAGTACGGTAGATCTGTTAACTGCATTCAATTACTTGAAAGGCAACTTAACAAAAGGTTTTACAGCGGATGAATCCGCAAAAAACCTTTTGGCATCAAAGGAAAAAGGATGGGAAAAAGTAGAATTAATAAAAAATTATGTTGTTTCAAATATAAACACATATGTTGTTTTACCGCAATTAGCAGGGTACCGTTTCCGTTCATCCGAAAAGGTTTGGCAGAGCAATGGAGGCATAGAGGCTGAAAAAGCAATTCTGCTTACTGCGTTGTTAAAAAATGCTGGGTTTAATACTCAAATGGTGATTGCAGGATACCCCCATTTCTTAAACAAAGAAGTTGGACGCCCCAATTCATTCGATAAATTTTGGGTAAAAGTTGAATTAGATGGTGAAACCCGATTTTTTTCGGCGGTTGAGGAGCATTCAAAAATTCCAGGTCAGAGAATACCCATTGCAATTGTAGATGATATCTCCAAAGTTAACCTTGAGATTTCTCAAAAACCAAATTTAAAACTCAATTTTAATTCGGATTTAAAAATATCGGCCGAAGGAAAAGTAGATGGAACAGCCTTTATTAAAATGAATAGTTTTGATGATAGTAAGGATTTACTGAGGGGTATCTCATCTTCTGATTATACATCGACAAAAACTTCTTGCACGAAAGATTCTATTTTCTATTCTGCATCTTTTACAAATTCAAATCTTGTTAAAAAAATTGATGGGTATTACATAATGAATCTTCCTTATATTGCTCAGGGAATTGCAGCAAATGGTATCGAAGAACTCCCCCTAGCAAGAATTACAAGCATTGAACTATTGGGTTCAATCAACGAATCGTACACATTCGTTTTTACCTTGCCCAATGGATATAGTTTAATCTCACCAATTAATGAAACAAAGGTTGAGAATAGTTTGGGGATGTGCGATATTACTCGAACAGAGAAAAACGGTAAGATAATGATTACTAGAAAATTGATTGTAAACAAAGCAATTATTCCTGTTGAGAGTTATTCTGATTTTCGTCAATTAATGACCATTTGGGCAGATAAGAACCTTAATAAGGTGATTATAAAGGTTGAATAGATTAGTAATGATAATGAATAGAAAAACCACCTTAATAGGTGGTTTTTCTATTATGAGTAAGACGTCATTATTGTGGTGCTTGTTCCGCAGAAAAGCCTATTTTCTTAAAATCATCCCAGAATGAAGGGTATGAATTACTAGTAATTTTGGGATTTTCAACAATAACTTGAATGCCCGTAACTGCTATGGGTGCAAAAGCCATTACCATACGGTGATCGTCAAAGGTTGAAATCTCAATAGGTTTGCTAGATATTTTTTTGATTTTACCATCAAAACAAAGCGTTTCCTGATCGTCTTGAGAATCAATGGTTAAATTTGCTCCGAATTTAAGGAGTTCAGATTGAAGTGACTTTATCCGATCATTATATTTTAAGTGTAAATCTTTAACCCCTTTCATACGGAAGGGAATTTTTAGCATAACGCAAAGTACAGCAAAAGTTGGAACTATATCAGGATTATTGGTAAAATCGTACTCGAAATATTTCAAAACTTTCTTACCCTTTGTAAGTACAATGCCATCCTGAATATATGAAGTTTTCACCCCAAACTGCTCAAAGAGTTCTTTTATTACGGAATCGCATTGAACGCTGTCTACATTGATTCCTTTAATTGTAAAATGGCATTTTTTGGATAAAGCAGCAATCTCATACCAATACGATGCGGCACTCCAATCGGCCTCAACTGAAATTTCCGAACCATCCTTGAATCTAGATTCAATCAGAAGTTCGCTCATATTCCAACCAGAATTTATTCCAAGGTATTGTAATGCTTTTAATGTAAGTTCTATATACGATGAATTTGTAATTATATCCTTCATTTCAAGAATCACTGAGTTTGGTATACTTGAAGATAAAATCAATGATGCTGAAATTGTTTTTCTACTAATACTGCTATCAACTTTTAGTATTGTATTTCCTTTAAAACCTTTTCCAATTAGTTTAAACGGTGGCAATCCTTCTCTTTCAATAAAAGAGATATTGATGCCTTGCTTCTGAAGCAGTTTAACTATCTTTTCTAAAGGATGATCTTTAGTTTTATCAGAACTTGTAATTATCCATTCACCCTTAAAAAAATTGAAAAATGAACGTAGGTGTCTTAACGCTTTTCTAGCATCGCTTTCCTCAATTGTTTTTTTAATCTTAGGAACACTGTCAAAGATGATTTCAACATCTTCCTTTTCAGGTAAGTTTTTTTGGTCAGCGTTTGAGTGTTTGATTACTCTAAAAATTAAAACCTTGTTACTAATGCTTTTAACGGGAGAAAGGGTAATTTCTCCCACAAGGTCATTATCAACCTTTGAAACTATATACTTTAGCATATTATATCAATTTGAAGAAAAAACAGTCCAATGTCAAAAGTAAGAATTTAATATTAAAACAATTACCTTTTTCTCAAAATGAAAACATTTATAATTTTAAAGTATGTAAATGTTTGCGATAGATATTCATAATCTCATTGTATTAAAAATTATAGATGTAATCTTTTCGCTTTTTTAAGTATCTTTACTGTTGCGGTAGTTAATTTAAGTTTGGATAATATGAAATCATTTTTAAACTTTGAATTCTCAACTTGCTCTGGCTGCATTTTTCTTATCAAATATAAATGAACAATGAAAATTCAAAATGAAAGTACTGTTGTTAGAATTCAAGTGCTTAAATCCGTTTTTGCTATTATTTTATTGTCATGTATTGGTATTTTATATACTACAAACATAGAGCCATATAGTATTAAGTATCTTGGTTTGTCTAACCTAGGGATTATACTAATTCTAATTATTGCATATTTTGCGTTTTACTTCTATCATCTAATAGTGAAAACATCATATTTTTTCTTTTCTGACGAGGGGTTTAAAATTATCTTCCGATTTTACCCGTTACGACCAATAAACCCCAAGAAGAGTTCAATCGAAATCCCTAAAAATCAACTTTACAAGTATTCAATAATTAAAACACTTATAAGAGAAGAGGTTGTTGTATATCAAAAAACAGGCAAGCAGATATCTAAATATCCCCCATTTAGCCTAAAAGGTTTGAAGAAAGAACAAAAAGCCATGCTGATCCAAGCGCTAAACTCCTATGTACAGGAAGACATCACATAATTAATTCATAAAGCATCTTGGTCGATAATCTACTTAAATATAAGATAGGAATCGAAATGATTCCTAAAGTTGGAAGTATCAATGCTAAAAAGTTGATAGCTTATTGTGGTGGCGTTGAGGAGGTTTTTAAACAAAGTAAAAAAGCCTTACTCAAGATTCCTGGAGTTGGAGAATGCCTTGCAACGGAAATTATAAATCAAAATATTCTTAGCAAGGCAGAGCAAGAGGTTGAATTCATTGAAAAATATAATATTCAGGCACTTTTCTATTTAGATGCTGATTATCCTGAACGTCTCCGCCAATGTGATGATGGCCCTATCGTTCTATTCGTTAAAGGTAAAAATGAAATTAATTTTAACAGAGAAAAGTACATTAGCATTGTTGGAACCCGAAAGGCCACCGATTATGGTAAAAAAATCTGTGAAGATATTATTACAGGACTATCACAAAAAGGGTACAACCCAATAATTGTAAGTGGTTTGGCTTATGGGATTGATATTGTTGCACATAAATCAGCTCTTAAAAACGATTTGCAAACGCTGGCTGTCTTGGGTCATGGACTTGATACGATTTACCCCGTTTCGCATCGAAATGTGGCAAAGGATATCGTTGAAACGGGTGCTCTTTTAACTGATTTCCCATCAAAGACAAAATTTGATAGAAATAATTTTATTAAGAGGAATAGGATAATTGCAGGATTATCCGATGCAACAATTGTTGTTGAAAGCGGATCCGAAGGGGGGGCTTTGATAACAGCTGATTTGGCCAATTCGTATAATCGAGAGGTATTTGCTGTACCGGGGAATGTGGGAGCGAAATACTCCATGGGTTGTAATCAACTCATAAAATCAAATAAAGCAGCACTAATAGAGACTTTTGAAGATATTGAGTATCTTTTGGGTTGGGAACCAGTAAACATTCAGAAACCACCAAAACAAATTGTTCTTTTTTCAGAGTTGTCTGATGATGAGCAGAGAATTGTAGAGTACCTAAAGGGGGTGGATCAGGAGTCAATAGATATTATATGCATTAAATTACAAATGCCAGTTTCTAAGGTATCATCCTTGCTATTAAACCTTGAATTTGCGGGTGTTGTTAAGAGTAAACCTGGGAAAGTTTTTTCTTTGAACATCTCAAAATAAATTCTTTTATATTTTGTGGCGAAGTAAGATGCTACCTTATTGCCCTTGTGTGACCAGTTGAGGACAGAACATATTAGGTAAAGTTTTGTTAAGTTTGCAGCCTGTTTAATAAAAGTTATTTAATGATACTTGTTGATTCACACTCCCATATCTTTGATAAAAGTTTTGACATAGATCGCTCTGATGTTATTGCCAGAGCTGCTGATGCAGGTGTAAAATATCATATCCTTCCAAGTATTGATTCTAAATGCACCGAAAAGGTAATAGAGGTATCGAAGCAATACAAGAATATATGCTTTCCACTTATTGGCTTACATCCAACATCAGTTGATTCTGGTTTTGAAGCAGAACTTTTGCACATTGAGACAATGATTCCAAACTATAAATACTATGGGATTGGTGAAATTGGAATAGACCTATATTGGGATAAGACCTACATTGAACAGCAAAAAATTGCATTTAGACATCAACTAAGATTAGCAAAAAGCCTTCATTTGCCCGTTGTCATCCATTCTCGAAATTCATTCGATGAAATATTTGAGATTGCTGATCAGGAAAATGATGCAAATCTTCGTGGAGTTTTTCATAGTTTTTCGGGAACTCTTGAGCACTACAATCATATTATAGAATACAAAGGTTTTAAGGTTGGAATTGGGGGAATTGTTACCTATAAAAATGGCGGGATAGATAAAGTGGTTGCTAAGATGGATATATCGAATATTTTACTTGAAACGGATTCACCATATCTAGCACCAGTCCCTAAAAGAGGTCAGCGAAATGAAGGGCAAAATCTAATCTATATTGCGCAAAAGGTATCAGAAATACTAGAAATTCCCTTGGGGGAGGTTGCAAAAGAAACCACTAAAAACACACTTGAACTCTTCAATATTAAAACAGAAGAATTATGAATGGAGAAGGTATTTCAATTCTAATTATATATACCGGTGGAACAATTGGAATGAAGCAAAACCCCGAGACTGGGGCTCTAATTCCTTTTAATTTTAATCAGATAGAAATTGAGGTTCCGGAATTAAAAAAATTTCACTATAAACTCGAAACAATATCTTTTAATCCTCCAGTTGATTCATCCGATATCTCCCCCGATTTCTGGATTAAACTCGCAGTAACCATAAAAGAGAACTACGAAAAATACGATGGATTTGTAATACTACACGGCACTGACACCATGTCATTTACCGCATCAGCATTAAGTTTTATGCTTCAAAATCTTGATAAACCTGTTATACTAACTGGCTCCCAATTACCAATAGGGATGCTGCGAACCGATGGAAAGGAAAATCTTATAAGTGCTATTGAGATTGCTGCGGCATCGCATAATGGACAACCCTTGGTCCCCGAAGTGTGTATATTCTTTGAGAATAGATTATTTCGTGGGAATCGGGCTACAAAGCATAATGCAGAACACTTTAATGCCTTTAGATCCGATAACTACCCACACCTTGCCGAAGCCGGGATCAACATCAAGTACAACTTTGCTTTTATCCATTATCCAACCAGCAAGCGTGATTTGATAATTCATACCAATCTCGATAATAATATAGGTATACTTAAACTCTTTCCCGGAATAACTGCCGAATTTGTTGATTCAGTGTTAAATTCACCTAGCATTAAGGCTATAATTCTTGAAACCTTTGGATCTGGAAATGCGCCAAGCCTTTCATGGTTTTTGGATAAAATCAGAGATGCAGTTAGCAGAGGTGTTGTTGTTGTAAACGTTACTCAATGCCATGCAGGCAGCGTTGACATGGAGAAGTATGAAAATGGCTTGATTTTAAAAAAAGCAGGCGTAATTAGCGGATACGATATTACTTTTGAAGCAGCTGTTGCTAAGTTAATGCTACTACTAGGGAAGAAATTAACACCAGATATAATAAAGCAAGAAATGGCGAAATCAATGAGCGGGGAGATATCAAAATAAATACTTTGATTTATTATTTGATTGTGGTATAGTTTTTTTTTGTAATTTGCGCCCCTATTTGAAACAAAAACTCCAAGGAGAGATGGCCGAGTTGGTCGATGGCGCACGCCTGGAAAGTGTGTAAGCTCCAAAAGGGCTTCATGGGTTCGAATCCCATTCTCTCCGCACACTCAAAAATTCCTCGCTCTATACTGCGAGGAATTTTTTCTTCTATTAAATCTGTTCTATCTTTTTATTTTTTCAAAGATTAAACCTTTAAGAATATCTTATTTCTATAAAGAAAATAAAGTACAAGCCAGCCTGTTAGAAGATAAGCAGACGCATCAATAATTGGTTGAACTGGCGAGGAGAAAAGATGGATTATACCCGAAAATGCAAAATCTTTAAACGCCGAAAAACCACTAAATGCTGGTTGACAAAGATATATGGTTATTGAATTCATGCCAATAACGACCAATGGGAATGCCCATTTTCTATATTCAAACGCATCTATAATAAGATAAAATATTGACAAAAATATCAAGCTTAAGCCACCTGCACAAAAAACAAATGAACTCGTCCACATCTTTTTGTTAATCGGAAATACCTCATTCCATAAAACTGCAATCAGAACAAGAGCAACTCCGCCAATGAATAAAGTAATACCCTTTTTATACTTAGCTAGTTTAAGAGACTCATCTTTTAGGAAAAACCCTGTCATTGCACCAAGCAGTGCAGTTGCCACAGCCGGTATGGTAGAAAGGATTCCTTCAGGATCCATAATGGTATCGAATAAACGGCCGGGCAAAAGCAAACGGTCAATATATGCTGATAAGTTACCATCCATTGTAAGTACTCCGGCTCCAATACCCGGAACAGGCACCAGCATCATAATAGCCCAGTAAAAAAGAAGTATTCCAGCAATCCAAATTATTTGACCACGTTGTTTAAAATGCAGCACAATAAGTGCAGCAAAGAACCACCCCAAACTTATTCTGGCTAAAACACTCGCAAACCTTATTGGCCAATCAAAACTCAAAGCTCCGTTATAAATTATGCCTAGCACAATAAGTACAATGCACCTTTTTATCAAATGAATGTAAATTGATCTCATGCTGTCGCCACGTTCTTTCCGTTTCATGATAGAAAAAGGTATTGAAACGCCAGCAAGAAAAAGGAACAAAGGGAATATGAGGTCATAAAAATGAAAACCATTCCATTGAACATGGTCAATTTGTATACGAAGCCAATTAAATATAGGCCAATTGGTGTATTTTGCCAATGCTTCGATGATGCGTTCGCCACCAGCAATCCAAATCATGTCAAATCCCCGGAGAGCATCGAGTGATAACAACCGTTCTGGTTTGTTAGTTTGGAGATTAGTGTTCATGGCTAGTTCTTTTTGAAGTCGATGTTTTTTATTGCTAATAAATCCCATTCATAGTAATTCCATTTGAATGTAAGTTGCAAGTTACCCGAAAACCCTACTTTTGGTTTCGTTTTAATAAATATGCAAACTTCAGTTATATCCTCCGAGTTTTCCTCTTTCCAAACCTTTGATTCTATTATATCATCGTAATTAAAGATAAATTTTCCCACATTATAGAATGCGGAGGTCAATGTATTCACCACTAAATCTTTCGTCAACTTAGCATTTTCTTTGGTTAATGGATTTTCAACAAAAGGTTTTTCGGCCTCCTTCAAAAAGTATTTTTTATACAAAGCTTTGCTAATTACAACAGAGTTACCCTGTGCAGTAGCTGGATATAAGTTATTTTGATGTGTCCAATTATCCTCCCATGTATAAAAATCTATGCTACCCGTTTTTTCGCCTGATAGCTGTTTTTTAAGCGCATCAAAGTAGATTTTCCAACGCTGATAGTAAAAATCTTTTAACAGACCGGACCATTGCTTCATGGCATATTCATGCAATATTATTGAACATTTATATGTTCCCCATAAGGTTACCTGCCTACGAGCATTAAATTCAAACAATTTTTTTTCATCATCCGATGTCCCAATTTTTTTAAACCCTTCAACCCACCTGCCAAATAAAAATTCATTCCTTGTTCCCAACAATGTGTCCATATCATCGATTAATTGTAGGAATGATGCGGTTCTTTCCTCGAACAATTTCAAATCCTTGCTATTGTATGCATCTACTATTTCCTTATGCAGAGTTAATGAACTATTGCAAAGTACCTGTCGGGTAACATCTACGATATCGTACTGAAAAGCATCAATATTTTTAAGATCGTCAGAACATTCAATGAGAAGTTTCCATGCTTTTTGGAGATCAAGCGGGTTATAATAAAGTTTTGTTCTTCCTCCAAGCCACGAAGTGCTTACATCGAGTGAGGGACGGCAACCAACAGCGGCATCAATAGTTCCTTCCTGATTTATCGGTCCTCGATACACCGTTTTTCGAAGAATATTCCATGCCTGTTCGGCCCTTTCGTTTCTGCTTCCATAGCGATAATAGGTATAATCTTTAATCCACTGGTCGATATCAGGTGATTTATCTTTCCAAGCCATATCAAATAAAGCATCCCATATTATAGGGTTGTTGTCGGTACCTTCAGCCATTATTCCAATCCCTGTAAGAGCCTTTCCTTTATCCGAATTCATTGCCTGAAATGGGGCAGAGCATGTTTCTTCCAAACGACCATACATGCCCGTTTTATTTCCAAAATTTTGTAAGATATTCCACACCCATGGGAACTTGGAGTAGCATTCACGCCGTGGCCAATTAGGCCGTCCTTCGGCAAACAAATCAAGAATGAGGGTCTTTGACGTATCTGCACCCTCAAGCAAACCATCTTTGGGATTATCCCACCATCCCTGCAATACCCAAACAGAACCAGGAACTGCCTTTTGCATTGCTGTTTGAACGGCTTTTGCACTTGCAGTTATATCAATGCCTTCCATATTCCCGCCTTCATGAAATGGATCACCGCCATAAAACAACGTTTTTCCGTAAAGTTTTTCCATTTCGGCATAGTATACCCCTGCCATTTGAGAAAATAAAGAATCAGTAGGATCAAGGGTTGAAGGTCTTATAAAACCACCCCAATCACCACCATCAATAATATGATGACTAGGATATTTTTCCTTCAATTTGGCGGGAACCATTGAATAAAACCCCTGAAATACAGGTGTCATACCAAGTTCGTGCATTCGCAGTAGGATTTTTTTCTGAAGTTCAGCTCGGTTGTCGATCCACTGCTGCGATACGGGGCCTCCCCATCCTTCGATATTGCCCATGAGCCACCATGCAGTATACGCAGGGCCAGGGATGAATTCTTTAATTTCAACATCGGTAAATCCAAATTTTTTCAAAGTATTTTGCCAAACTGCCTCCGTTCCTGTTATTGCCAAAGGCATATTAACACCGTTCATAGCCATCCAATCAAGCTCGCGTTGCCATTCATCCCAACCCCAGTATGCCATTGAATAGCTATATGTGCAATAATTGAAATAGTAGCGCCACTTAAAAGGAGAGGTAATTCGCACTCTTTCCTTTACCGCTGGAAGTTTTTCAGGCATATTCATGTTATTGCCCGAACGGGAAATAAAACAATGGCAATACTGTTTCAGGTAGTAGTTAAAAGCCGTTGCTGCAACAACTGGCGATGAAGCACTGATTCTAATTTTATTGCCTTCCGAAACAATTTCAAAAACATCTTTACCATTTTCTTTTGAAATGGAATCTAGCAAAAAGTATCGCTCTTGATCAGGAACAATCCTTTGTAATATCTGCCGAACTGAAGGAAATGGTTCTTTTCTTGTGCACGAAACGAATACCAATATTGAAAATAGTAAGAGAAAACATTTTTTCATCCGTACAAAATATTTAGTTTATTAATAGTTAATATGTTACAATCATGTCATTAACACTCATTATTGAGCGGATGGAACACCCTAAGTTTGTTCATGGGTGTTTGCGTCAGCTGCTTTTACATGGGTGTTTCATTGTAACTAATCTTAGATGTTATAATTTCATTCTTAATTTGAAAACCACCATTCGCATTTATAATTTGGAAAATCCGAGTATTTATTATTGCTTTAATTTACATATCCTGCTAATTCGGTAGCGTTTTGGAGGCTGTTCCTGATCGTCCTCCCATTCCTGATGAATTCCTTGCTCTAATATATCCTTCGGCAAACGGAACATCAGCTTCATATCCTCGGAGTGTTGCAATGATTTCGTACATTCCAAACCATTCCTGAGGTGATTGGGATTTGTGGCATAATGTTGCCTCTTTTTTCTTGCTAATAACACTTGTGATATCGATATAATCGGTAGGAACAAATCGAAATGTCATAGTATGAGGACTATTGCTTGTTTCGTAAAAATAGAGGCTGAATGTGAAACATTTATCCTGAAACACTCGCCATGCAAGAAGCCCTGTTGCCTGATGGTCTGAATGCACATCTAAAGGCCATGGTGCAAGCACAACGGAGGGGTTAATACGTAACAGAATTGTTTTCAATTTTTCAACAGTAGCGGAATCAACTGCTAGGGAGGCATCTATTGCTCCAAAAAATTCCACTTTAGCCCCTTGTAATGCTGCGGCATTGCGAGCCTCTTGGGTTCGAATAGTTCTTGCCTCCAGTTTATTTTTGTTCCAAATGCCAAGTTCTCCACCGGTCATGGTAAGAATAATAACCTCTTCCCCAGAAGCCACGGTATTAGCAATTAAGCCCCCACAAGAAGCTTCAGCATCATCGGGATGAGGAGTTATGACCACCACTGTTGCATACAGGTTAAAATTACCTACTAATAAGATAAGATAGATTGCCAAACACCAAGTTAACAGTGCCTTTTTATTTAGCCCAAGAATACAATGACGCTCAGCTACGGTTATTGAATATCTCCATTTCATTATAATATTTTTTTTCAATTATAAAGTTTCCATTAAAATGCTTACAAAGCATAAACATACGTAAAAAATTTAAAAACTGAATACGTTTACTTTCAAATATCCTCAATGCGACTTTGCCAAAGACACAATCATTATTTCTTTCAACAACACCCTGAATAGCCCATAAATCATAATTACTAAACTTATTACTATTCATATTTTTATATATTTTATTCTTGTAACTTTTTAACCATAATAAGTATTATACTTAATAAGAAAACAATTTATAATTCACTGATGTTTTCATCAAATATGCTATACTTGTAAATTAAAATGAAAATCATGAAACGAGCACTTTTTTTAATTGCTGCATCTTTTATAATGGTAACTAGTTGTCAGCATGGTTCTGAAAATAAAAATATTAGAGCAAAATACGTATTCCTTTTTATTGGCGATGGAATGGGCTTGCAACAGGTTAATGCTACACAAGTATACATTGATTCTGTTTTGAAGAACCATCAGAACATATCATTTATAGACTTTCCAGTCCAAACCTTTGCAACAACGTATGCTGCAAATCAGTACATAACATGTTCTGCTGCTGCAGGAACCGCATTATCTACAGGTAGTAAAACCTCAATAGGCACATTAGGATTAAATTATAACCATACAGATTCTCTGTTTAGCATTGCTAAAAAAATTAAAGAGAAAGGATTTAAAATTGGCCTTTTAACAACAGTAAGCATCGATCATGCTACCCCCGCAGCGTTTTATGCTCATCAAGGTTCTAGAGGTAGTAGCTATGATATCGCCAAAGATCTTATAAAAAGTAAATTTGATTTTTTTGCTAGTGGAGGACTTCTTGATCCATTTGGGAAAAAGTTAAAGGACTCTGTTGAGTCAATTTACTCCTTGGGGAATAGAAACTCATTTGTTTTTACAACGAATTTAGCAGCTATAGATTCCTTAAAAAATAAACATCATTCGGTAGTTTATTCAATTCCCAACCCAGCATCAGAAAGTTCAATTAAGTATAGGATTGATCAGGATAGTACCGATATAACCCTTGCTGATCTTACCAAAAAGGCAATTCAAACTCTCAATAATTCAAAAGGATTCTTTATGATGGTTGAAGGTGGTAAAATAGATTGGGCTTGTCATGCAAATGATGCAGCAACTATGTTGAATGAGGTAATCGATTTTTCCAATGCTGTTTCGAAAGCTGTTGAATTTTATAATGCACATCCTGATGAAACTCTTATTATTGTTACGGCAGATCACGAGACCGGAGGATTTTCGCTAGGCAATAAAGAGAATAAGTATAGCATTAAGCTATCATTGCTTAAGAATCAAAAAATCTCAAAAGAACAGTTTCAAATACTAGTAAAGAATTATTTTAGCAGAGTTCCAAAACCCACATTTAAGGAAATGCTTAATCTTGCTAAGGAAAAAACAGGACTTGGTAATGAAAATCTATCGCTTGGGTTGACTGAGAACGAGATTAAGAAATTAAATGAAGCATACGCCAATTCAATTAAACCTAACAAAGACTCAAAAATAAAATCAACATATCTTTCTGAACCTAATGAGATGTTCTCTAATACTTGTATTGATATTTTAAATAGGAAGTCAGCAATAGGCTGGACAAGTACTTCTCATACAGGATCCCCTGTTCCTGTTTATGTTTTAGGTATGGGAGGAACTCAATTTACTGGTAGGATAGATAATACTGATATTCCAAAGAAAATAGAGAAAGTAATTGGACTACAATGAGTATTTCTTTAAGAAAATTGGACATGAATATCGGAATCTCTACAAAACAATCAATTAGGATCGCTAAATTAAATATATTAGTAATAAAACATAACAAACTCTTTGCTAATAATTGAGGGTTTGTTTTTTTTTGTATTTTTACTACTTGATAAAAAATAAACTTTATCGTTTCTTAAATGGAGTCCAGAAACCATATAAAAACGGGGCGTCTTCGAAAAGCCTTACGAGTAGATAATTTTAAAATACCTCATTATGATGAAAAGAATTTTACTATTTTGTGTCATCGTCTTTATAAGCATTAGTATTGCCTCCGCTCAAAAAGTTGATAACAGAAAGATACAGGACATAAAATATAGAAGGAGTTCCTTGCACACTATTTTATTGGAATCCGACAGATTTCCCTTCAAAGATACCGTTGTAGCAGCTTATTACAAAGCACCCTTTCCTGATAAATATAATAATCACGATGTAGGTGATAAATCTTTTAATCCAAAAGATTATGGAATAAATGGTGATACTACATCAAACAATATTCCAAAAATTATCGAAAAATACTTTGTCGACAAAAAAGTTGCCAACCAAATGGTTGCAAAGTGGTTTAATAGACAAGAAGATGGAACATTTGATATGTCCCTTATAGGCGAAAGAGGTTCTTACAATGCCAGTGAAATGCAAGCTAAAATTGCTTCAAATTCAGCAAGAGGGTTAGCTTCTTTAGCTGATGCTGGCGAAGAACTAATTGGCAATACTTTTGTTGTTGTTTCTAAATTAAATTTTGTCAAAAACGAGATACCCGCTAAAATAGCTTGGGAGGCATCAAAAATTGCTACTGCAAAAATCTCTAATAGTATGCTTAGAAAAGTTGCTGAATTTACAGCGGAGCAGGTTTATAATAAAGCCAGAGAAGGTTATTCTGTTTGGACAACTTCTTACCTATATAAAATAGCATGGAACGATTCAATTTCATCAATTTTCTACAACGATTATTGGATGGATATAAACAGCATCGATCCTGCAAAGAAAGAAAAATTTGACAATACGGATTTGTTTAGTTTGAATTTCATTGGTTCAGAAAAATCTAGAAGTTTAGTTATGGGCTCCTTTAGAGAACAAAGAAGCGCAGAAAGGCTAGTGGAAATTGCAACTATCAGAACAATTGATAACGTTTACTCTAAACTACAGAAGAAATACGATGTATTTAAAACCAAGACGCCTTTATATACAGGAGATCCTATTACAGCTAAAATTGGCATGAAAGAAGGGTTAGAAAGTGGCGATAAATTTGAAGTATTAGAACAAACTATTGACAAAGAAGGTAGGACTAAATACGTTCGAAAAGGTACTATTAAGGTAGATGGTAAACAGATATGGGATAATCGTTACCTTGCAGGTCAAGAGGAGGTTGCCGATAGTACAGTTGCTGCCGATAATAAGCCCAAACTTGACCGTACTTTCTTTAAAGGTGGTAAAGATTTCTATCCCGGTATGTTAATTAGACAAATTAAATAATAACCTTAAATTTTTAACAGATGAAAAGTATTATTAAACTAAGCAGTCTTCTACTTGTTATGGTATTAGGCCTATCGATCAGTGTTAATGCCCAAGCAAAGAAAAAGGCAGATAAAGACACTGAAGATTTTGTTTATGAAATTGAAGGTGTAAGTGTTGGAACACAAGGAACCTACCTAATTAAAGTTTGGTCATATTCAAAAAAACCAACTGTTGCTATTAATCAGGCAAAAAAGAATGCTGTTCACGGTGTTATTTTCAAAGGTTTTTCCGGAAAACCAGGTGTTCCTGGACAAAAAGCGTTAGCTACTCCTGCTATTGAGGCAGAAAAGAAAGCCTTTTTTGATGAATTTTTTGCTGATAAGGGAAATTACAATAGATATGTTACTGAATCTGGCGATGGCTCTGTTGCAGCTGAAGATAGAATGAAAGTTGGGAAAAAGTACAAGATCGGAGTAGTTGTATCTGTTAATGTAAGTGACCTGAGAAAAGCGCTTGAAGATGCAGGTGTAATCAAAGGGTTAAATTCTGGATTCTAATAATATTTATAGTCGACTTCTGTGCCACTTTTTATTTGGGATAAAAAATGGCACAGAATTTGAAAAAGAATATTTGGAAAGTTGAAATTGTCGATTTTTAAAAAAAGAAGTTTATTAATAAACATAAAGGAAGAATCGAATAGTAACTAATTAATATATTTATTATGAAGAACAAATTAATATATCTTTTCATCTCTGCCCTCTTACTTGTAAGTGTATCTGGTGCATTTTCGCAAGCAAAAAAGCCAACCATTATGGTTGTACCTAGTGATGTTTGGTGTAATACCAATGGTTATATGCTTGAATTCGATAATCAAGGAACAAAAGTTAAAGTTCCTGATTACAAAAAAGCACTACAAGAAAATGCTGATTTGCTTTTAGCTATAAGTAAAGTAAATGAATTAATGGCAACAAGAGGTTTTCCTCTAAAGAATTTAGAATCTGCCTTAAAAACTTTGCAGGATCAAGCGGCTGAAGATGCTATGCTAACAAGCAAGGGTGGCGCAGAAGTAAATGAAAGTCCAATAGACAAACTTAAAAAAGTTGCCAAGGCTGATATTTGGATGCAAATAACCTGGACTGTAAACCAAACAGGTCCTAAAAAGTCAGTTACTTTTAACTTACAAGGACTCGATTCCTATACCGACAAACAAATTGCTGGTGCATCAGGAACAGGAAAACCTTCTTTTTCAGCAGAATTACCTGTATTGCTAGAAGAAGCCGTTTTAGCTCATATCGATAACTTTAACGTTCAACTCCAAGCTCATTTTGATGATATGTTTGCAAATGGGCGAGAGGTTATTCTACGTGTAAAAACATGGAGTTCATTTGATGGTGATTTCACCACAGAATATGATGGTAAGGAATTAACTGAGGTTATCGAAGGTTGGATAACAGAAAATACTGTTCAAGGAAGATTTAGCACTACTGATGCTACTGAAAATATGTTGCTTTTTGAGCAAGTTCGAATTCCTCTCATGGATGCAAATAATAAAGCAGTAGACACCCGTGGTTGGGCGCGTAATTTGCAGAAGATGCTAAGGGATAAGTACCAACTTGACTCTAAACTTATGATGAAAGGGTTAGGACAAGCTCAATTAGTAATAGGTGAAAAATAATAAGCACCATTAATTACCTAAAATAAAAGTTATGAAGAGAATTTCAATATTATTCTTGGCGCTGATTGCTCTACCTTTTGTGAGTTTATCTCAGAATAGTCAAGGCAAAACTGACGATATGGGAAGAGTTGCCCTTACAGCTTTCGTCCCGGAGCAAGCAGAAGGTATACCAGCATCTGCACGTCAGTTACTTCAAGGTAAAATGCAACAAATTGCTGTACAGAATGGAATTGGAGGATCTGGTTCTAACCCACGTTTCTTTATTGTTCCAATGGTAAATGTGTTGACCAAAGAGATAACACCAACAGCACCACCTATGCACGCATTAACACTTGAGGTTGTATTTTATATTGTAGATGCTTCTAACCAGACAATTTTTAGCCAAACCAGCATAACTGTAAAAGCTGTGGGTGCATCTGAAGATAAAGCGTATATAGCAGGTCTAAAGAATCTCAATGTTAAGGCAGGGCAATTCAAGGGTTTTGTTGAAACGGGAAAAACCAAAATAATGGAGTTTTATAACTCACAATGCGATGTTGTTATGAAAGGCGCTCAAGCTCTTGCCGGTCAAAAGAAGTATGAGGAGGCTCTTTTCGGCTTACTAAGCGTACCAGATGTTTGTCGCGAATGCTTTGACAAGTGTATGGATTTATCTATTGAGATTTATAAACAGTATGCAAACTATAAGTGTACGGAGTATATGGCAGGAGCTAAAGCATCTTGGGCTGCTATGAATAGCGATAAAGCAGCTGAATTTCTTGGCAAGATTACTCCCGATATGGAGTGTTACCCTCAAGCCGTTCAACTTACTGAAGAGATCACACAAAAAATGCTTGCTGATGGTGCAAATGTATGGACTTTCAAGATGAAACAATATGATGATTCAGTTGACAAAGAGAAACTGATGATCCAAGCGGGTAAAGATGTTGCCGTTTCTTGGGCTTATTGGGGTGCTTCTGCCAATTTTAACTGGGATTGGAACTGGCTTTACAAAAAGTAATTATTATTAACTCAAATATTTTTTTAATCTAAATTTTAATTAAATCAAATGACCATGAAACTAGCTAAAACCTTTTTATTTGTTGGAGCAATTGCTCTATCAGTAGCCCTTGTAAGTTGTGGTGGTTCAAAACCAGCAGCTAAAGATGACTCAATGGGAAAAGAATTAAATATTCCCTGTAGCGATAATGAATTTCACGCTGATCAGAAGTTTTTCCGTGGCACAGGTACAGGAACCAGCCAAGATCTTAGTACTGCTAAGAATAAAGCAAGCATTGATGCAAACAGCAATTTAGCTGCTTCAATTAACCGTACCATTAAAACCGTTACAGATCGTTATACCAATGATCGTCAAATTGGAGAAGGTTCAGAGTTTGAGCAAAAATTTGAGCAGTTAACTCGCGACGTTGTTAACCAAGAGTTGAACAATGTTTCAACTGTTTGTAGCAAAACATTCAGCAAAGATGGTAAGTATACCATTTACATGGCTGTTGAAGTTGCTAAGGATGAGTTGTTAAACAACATTAAAGACAAGATTAGCAAAGATCAAAAACTTCAACTTGATTATGACAAGATGAAATTTGAGAATATTTTCAACGAGGAGATGAATAAACTTGCTGGTGAAAAACCATAATCTTTATTAAACAAAACCCCAATCGGCAACCCTTCGGGGTTGCTGATTGCTATATAAGGATTTCATTCCAATCGTTTGAGGTTACATCTTATATATTAAAATTCAAATAAACCCAAACAAATTAAATTATGAAGAAGTACTTACTATTGGTTGTTGCCTTAATTGCTTCTGCTGGAATAAGTTTATCTCAAGATAAAATTATTGAGAAGAGCGGAAAACAACCAAAATGGGTAAATAATTTAGAGAAAGATTATATAATTACAGTAGGGAGTGGTGCTACAAGCCAAGATGCTCAACAAAATGCGCTCACAATGGTTAAGGAGCGAATAGTATCATCTGTTGCTGAGAATGTTAAATCAAAAACTGAATTAAAGAAGGAAGAAGCTAATTACAATAATAACATTTCTGTATTTCTTGAAAAATTTGCTTCACAAACAACAACCGAATCTGGTAAAGTACCATTTTTACAAGGTATATCCCTTTCAAAAGTGCAGGAATTTTATTGGGAAAAATTGCAACGTAAGGACAAAAGCGTATTCTTTAATTATCATATTAAATATCCTTTTCCTGAATTGGAACTTAACAAACTTGTTTATGATTACAAAACAAGAGACGCAGAACTTACAAAGCAACTTGAAGATCTCCTAGGCCAAACTGAAACAGTTGAGTCTGTTGAGCAGATTGAAAAAAATATAGGGGAACTAAAAGTACTCATAGATTACTTTATGGATGGTAGAAAAAACCAAGCAGAACTTGGAATTACGAAGTTTCAATCCCTTCTTGCATCAATAGAACTTGTTGAGGTAGAAAGCAATCTTGGAGAGTTAAAATATGCCTTACGCTTAGGCACAAGGACTATTAGCACGGTAAAAAAACCAATTACAAAATCAGAATGTGCTCGTATCACTTCAACAATTAATAATCAGACTAATTGGTTGGTTAAGTACGATTATGCCAACTGTTATGAGGATCCAGAGAATAACATTCTTGTTAAATATCGTTTTGGAAATTCTGATGTTCAAAAGAAGTTTTACTTTGATATTTCAGTCAACAAAGCCAGTATTTTTGTGAATGAACCTTTTCATTTTACAACCACAACAAAAGGAGATGTTACAATTGATGCTTCAATCTTAGACATGATTGTTGTTTCAAAATATGATTCGCCATTTACTGTTCTAAAGGTGGTAGTTGAATTCAAAGGTTTAACTCCTGTTATAATTGATGGAATTAACCAAAGTTTCACAGGAAAAGGCAATCATAATCTTAAACTTAATATTGGTCAAGCCATTAAAATCGATGAAACCTCTTCGATCGGGAAAACAATATCTTTTTTATCGGGATCTATATACTACCGTTCGAATACAACTGGAGAGGAAAAAACATATAAAATATACAATCACAGCTATACTACAGATTGGTAAAAGAATTATAATAGCAGAAAAAAAGGCCCGAACATCGGGCCTTTTTTTATTCTTTATATACCTGAAATTCAAATGGGACTTTAACATGTTCGGCAAGGTCAAAACCAGCTTCTTTTATATCAGTATCCTCATCATTATACTTCCAAATCACTTTAACCTTATGTCCTAAACTAGCGAGTTTCTCAATTTTTTTGAAAACCTGAAAAAGTAATTTAGAACTGGGGGTATTATAGTAAATCATCTTAAACCGAATAATTGTCTCCGAATTAGGATCTATTGTATATGCATCCCACCACTGTAAAATGGGTTCATAGAATGCTTTTGCATCTTCTGGTAATGAATTACCAGAAAACTCAAATACTCCATTAACCTTATCGAGAATTATTTCTGGGTATTGGCTTGTAGCCTTATATTTTAATGCTTCCATATCTAATCAGTTAAGATTCCGACACTATAAAATTAGTGCTTTTTTAAGTAAATACCTGCTTTTTTTATATCTTTTTTATGATTGAACTAATAAGTTTAATCTTAATATAGCTTTTTATAATGTCAAAATTAATTAATAAATAATAGTAAAGGTATACTATTTTTTGAATCGTGCAAACACACCCAATGGTAGACGCCTTGAATTTCTATCGGTTACAAAAAGTTCACCGTATTCAGGTTTGTCTATACCAAAGATGGATTTAGCAAAGTTCTCTGCAATTAATGCTGAGAAACCTATAGAATAAATATTTAAAATCAAGAAACTATTTTTGGGTGAAAGTATTTGATTGCAATTTTTGAGCAAATTATTAATGCCTTCTTCTAATTTCCACATTTCTCCCTCAGGACCTCGTCCAAAAGCAGGAGGATCAAGGATTATCCCATTATAAATATTTCCACGACGACATTCCCTGCTAACAAACTTTACCGCATCATCAATGATCCAACGAATATCTTGTTGACCTGATGCCTCCATGTTTTCCCTAGCCCAAGAGACCACCTGTTTAATGGAATCAAGATGGGTTACATCTGCTCCTGCTGCTCTAGCAGCAAGTGATGCCCCACCTGTATAGGCAAATAGATTTAAAACCTTTGTATTAGGTTGTTGGAATCCTTTTATTGTATCGTAGATATAGTTCCAATTTGATGCCTGTTCGGGAAATATCCCGATATGTTTAAAAGATGTTAATCCCAACCTGAATCGCAGGTTCATTTCCTGATACTTATAATCAATGTACCACTGTTCCTTGAGTCCTGGTTTTAATTTCCAGTCCCCTTTTTCGCCTTCGTTCTTAAAATTGGAGCCCTTGTCCGATTTCCCATTAATAAAATATGCATCAGCCATTTTTTTCCACTCATCATTGGATAAGGATTTATCCCAAATTGCCTGAGGCTCAGGACGAGCGACTATCCTATTTCCAAACCGTTCCAACTTTTCGAAATCACCACTATCTATAAGCTCATATTCTGGCCAATTTGTTGGACTTAATAATTTCATAGATTTATAATTAGATTAATCAATTGACATGTTAAAATTGCTTTGATTAAGTTGATTGCAATTGTAGGCTTTCTTTATTTTGTAAATATCCTTCGGAATTATTTCACTACATAGGTATTTCATTAAATTAGATTTTTGGCGATTTAACCTTCATTAAACAATTTTTACAATCAAATTCCAATGGGTAAAGATTGTTATTATCTTTTAAAAATAGATCACCAGTTGGTTTACCGTTTTGTTTTATTGGACAAATTCCAACTTCGTATTTAATACAGTATCGCATTACCATCAGCTCAGCATCAGGAATATTTTGCTGGAGTTCAAACGCATCATCAATTGACAAAACTCCTTGGCGATTATAAAATGTCTTAGATAAACTATTTGAAACATTTCCTTTATACGAAAGTTTATTGGTAAAATATTGACTTTTTACTCTCACCTTTTTATTATTGGTCTTACTAAATTGTTCAAATCTTGTATTAGTTAATTTATTAATCAAATCCCTGCGTATTTGATTGATAGTTGAGGTGGGAATAAAAACAGGCTTATACATGTTAATCTCAACAATTTCGATTTTAAAGATTGTATCGCCTGCCTTAGAAAGTTGAACTCTTATATTCTCAATAGATTTCTCAGAATTTAGTGCAAGATCAAAATTACTATTTACAATGATTGAGGCAGAATTACCATCTTCGTCTAGTGCTGAGAATACAAGTCCTGCCTCTGTTTGCTCAACTTTTAGTTTACAATTAATCCAGCGATTACGATTGCTGCTTTTTAGAGCATTATTGAAATCATGATCAAAATTACGAAATACTTCAACCCCAATTTTTATATCTTTCATTTCACCATAAGGGAATATTTTATTTGATTCAACCCGATTTACCCTTAATCCTGTTAAAATCCCCTTAGAGTTGATAAAGCAAAGCCCATCGCCATTTGCCAAAGGCGTTTTCCCCGAAATTGTAAACCAGCCATTTCCATAAGTCGAAACAACCCCCAACTTTTTACCTGTTGATTTTTGGGTATCCATTGATGATTGTTCTTTTTGCCTCTCATTAATAAAATGAGTGGTAAAGCCTCTATTGAAGCTGCGCTCTGGATCAGGAGAAAAGGATATTCCCGTATGTCCAGATGATGAACGTTTCAGATTTGAGTTATTTCCCACTATTTTATTTAGAAGTTGGTTGTAGTGGCTTGTAATATTCTTAACATAATTAATATCTTTCAATCTCCCTTCAATCTTAAATGAGGTTATTCCTGAATCTATTAAATCTGAAATATGATTTGAAAGGTTAAGATCCTTTAATGAAAGTAGATGTTTGTTTTTTACAATGATTTTTCCCGATGAATCAACCAAATCATAAGAGGAGCGGCATGGTTGGGCACAAGCACCCCGATTAGCACTACGACCCGTAATCGATTGGCTAAAGTAGCATTGACCACTGTAACTAACGCATAAAGCACCATGAATAAAAAATTCCAAATCGATTTTGGTTTGGTTGCGGATATTTTTTATCTCTTCAAGGGACAACTCTCGGGCAAGTATAACTCTATCAATCCCTACACTTTCCAAGAATTTAACCTTTTCGAGTGTTGTATTGTGCGTTTGAGTGCTAGCAAATATTGGAATGGAAGGTAAGTCCATTTCAAGAATTGCCATATCTTGAATAATAATTGCATCTACCCCAATACTATTCAATGATTCAATTAGTGATTTGACCTGTTCAATCTCGTTTTCGTAAATTATCGTATTTACAGTTACGTAGACCTTAACATTGAATGGATGTGCATATTTAACAAGTTTTTCGATATCTGAAATAGAATTACCTGCATTCTCGCGAGCACCGAATTGATTTGCCCCAATGTAAATGGCATCGGCACCGTGATTAACAGCCGCAACACCCGTTTCGTAATCCTTTGCCGGGCAAAGAAGTTCAAGATATTTCATCAAGTTAAATCTGTATCAAAAATAGTTTTTAAGAATGATAAACGCTTTTAATTATATTCTGTGATAAAAATAAATTAACGCTTTTTAGTAAAGAAATTGGAGACGAGCGATGAACAATTATCTTTTAAAATATCAAAAGTAACTGTAGTTTTTGGATGGAGGATAGTTTTTTCAAAAAGACTATAACCCCGTTTTGGATCTTTTGCGCCATAAACCAATCTGCCTAGTTGTGCCCAGTAAAGGGCTCCTGCACACATTGGACATGGCTCAACGGTAACGTAAAGAGTACATTGATCTAAATATTTTCCTCCAAGGTAATTTGTAGCAGATGTTATGGCTTGCATTTCGGCATGAGCTGTTGGATCATTTAGCGTTTCGGTTAGGTTATGAGCCCGTGCAATAATTTGATTCTGGCATACTAAAACCGCACCAATTGGAACTTCATCTTTATCCGCTGCTTTTTGGGCCTCTTTCAAGGCTTCATGCATATACCTCTCATCTATTTGAGAATTTTCCATGCTTTTAAATATTGTGCAAAGGTATAAAGATGTAAAAATGTATAACCTTTTAAAGGCATCATTTTTTTTATCAACTTCAGTCGTTGTTTTAAAACACGGATATTTCTTTTTACTTTCGCATGATTAAAAAAAACAGAGAGATGTACAGAACTCATAATTGTGGTGAACTCCGATTGAAAAATATTGGACAGCCAGTAATGCTTAGCGGATGGATTCAAAAAATCCGTAATCTAGGTGCGATGACATTTATTGATTTACGCGATCGATATGGAATAACTCAACTCGTTGTTGATGATAAGAGCGATTCCTCGTTACAGAGTTTAATATCAGGACTTGGGAGAGAGTTTGTTGTAAAAGTTGAAGGAAAGGTTATTGAGCGGAGTAGTAAAAACAGCAAAATCCCAACTGGTGAAATTGAAGTTAAGGTTGATGGCGTTACTATTTTAAATTCCTCTGAAATTCCTCCATTTACCATTGAAGATGATACGGATGGAGGTGATGAGTATAGAATGAAGTACCGTTACCTTGATTTAAGGAGAAACCCAGTAAAGGAAGCTTTAATGTTAAGGCATCGGATGGCTCAAGAGGTTAGAAAATACCTTGATAGCAAGGAGTTTATTGAGGTAGAAACACCAGTCCTAATAAAATCCACACCCGAAGGTGCTCGTGACTTTGTTGTACCATCGAGGATGAACCCGGGTGAGTTCTATGCATTACCACAATCACCTCAGACTTTCAAGCAACTTTTAATGGTTGCTGGATTTGACAAGTATTTCCAAATTGTTAAATGTTTCCGTGATGAGGATTTAAGGGCTGATAGACAACCTGAGTTCACTCAGATTGATTGTGAGATGTCGTTTGTTGAGCGTGATGATGTGCTTTCTACTTTTGAGGGGCTAACTAAGCATCTATTTAAGTTTGTAAAAGGGATTGAGTTCAATGAACCTTTCCAGAAGTTGTCCTATCAGGATGCAATGAAATATTATGGCTCCGATAAACCTGATATTCGCTTTGGAATGCAATTCGTTGATTTGACAGATAAATTTAAAGGTAAAGGATTCGTTGTATTTGATAGTGCTGAGTACATCGGAGGTATCTGTGTAACGGGTTGTGCAAGTTACTCTCGTAAACAGATTGACGAGTTAACTGAATTTATCAAAAAACCACAAATTGGCGGGAAAGGGTTGGTGTACATAAAAATGGAGGAGGATGGTTCAATAAAATCATCTATTGATAAATTCTATACACCAGAAGATCTTAAAGGAATTGTCGCTCAGATGAATGCTAAAAAAGGCGATTTGATCTTAGTAATGTCTGGTGATAAGAAGAAAACGCTTACGGGTCTTTGTGAACTTCGCCTTGAAATGGGAAATAGGTTGAACCTTCGTGATAAAAATAAATTTGCTCCACTTTGGGTGGTTGATTTTCCTCTGCTTGAATGGGACGATGAGGTTAAGCGATTCTTTGCTATGCACCACCCATTCACATCACCAAATCCAGAAGATATTCCATTATTTGACACTGATCCAAAAGAAGTTAGAGCGAATGCTTACGATTTAGTAATTAACGGGGTTGAGATCGGTGGCGGGTCAATTAGGATACATGATAAGCAGTTACAGCAAAGAATGTTTGAAGTATTAGGCTTTACGCCCGAAGATGCAGAAGCTCAATTTGGCTTCCTGATGACTGCTTTTAAATTTGGTGCTCCTCCACACGGTGGGATTGCTTTTGGTTTCGACAGGTTATGCTCACTATTTGGCGGTGCTGATTCCATTAGAGATTATATCGCATTTCCAAAGAATAACTCAGGGCGTGATGTTATGATTAACTCTCCTGCACCTATTTCTTCAGAGCAATTGAAAGAACTTAGCATCGAATTGAGAAAGGTTTAGTCCTTATCAAAACTAAACATAAAGACACAAAGTTTCAATATTTCTCTGTGTCTTTATATAAATTTTTTCTTCTTATTTTTTCTGATTATCCAACTGTTTAATCAGTTCATCAACAGCAGCCTTAAGTTGGGTATCATTGCCATTAGCAGCATCTTCGGGGGTAATCATAACTTTGATATCTGGTTCCGTCTGGTGATTTTCCAAATAGTTTCCATTCATGTCTTTAACACCAATTTGGGGGATACCAAAAACTAAAGAGGGATCTTGTTGATCTTCCCACCAAACGGCGGTCATTGTACCTGGGACAGGCATACCAACAAGTTTCCCTATATTTAATGTTTTATATGTATAAGGGAAAGCATGAGCATCGGAATAATTCCCTTCACTAACCAAAACGATTGATGGTTTACTCCATTTTGAGATAGGTTCAGAACCAATATATTGCCCACGTGGGACAAAGTTCGCATAACGTTTACCGCTAAGCAATGTGGCTAAATCATCATGAAGCCAACCACCCCCATTAAAGCGGGTATCAATAATGATTGCTTCTTTATTAATATCTCGACCAAGTAGTTCGGAGTATACTTCCCTAAAACTTTCGGAATCCATTCCTCTTACATGGATATAGCCAATTCGACCATTCGAAAGTTTTTCGGCTTCAAACTTTCGGGTTTTTACCCAGCGCAGATATAGCAGTTCGTTTTCTTCCCTGATACTGATTGCTTTAACAATTTCAGTCCATTTCTCACCTGTTTCAGGATTTAATAAATCTAAAAATACCTGTTTATCTGCTTTTCTATTAAGTAGAGAATAAAAATCTTTATCGGCGACAATCTCTATACCATCAATCTTTTCGATTATTATTCCTGCTTTTATTTTACTTTTGGCTCTAATCAACGGGGACTTCTCAATTACTTCAGCAATTTTTACACCATTACCCCTATATGTATTATCGTAAAACACTCCTAAACTACCTGTTTGATCTGCATTATCGGGTTTGGAATAGTACCTACAGCCAGTATGCGATCCATTTAACTCACCAAGCATTTCGCTTACCATTTCAGAAAAATCGAAGTTGTTATTAATATTAGGTAGAAATCTTGAATATTCTTCTTTGTAGAATTTCCAATCGACATTATGTAAGTTAGGATCGTAGAATTTTTTGCTTATTTGACGCCAAATATGCTCGAAAAGATAAGCTCTTTCGGCTGGGTAGTTTATATCAAATTCGGCCTTAAAGTTTATATTCGAAAGTTTATTTGATGATATCTCAACCTTCATTAAACTTCCATTAGACAGAAAAAATAAGTTTTTGCCATCTTTATCCATTTGTAAATTACCTGCAAATCCATCAATTTTAAGCAGAAGTTTTGTTTCATTATCCTTAATATTTCGAACCCAAAGATCATACCCTTTCTCGAATTTACTTAAGTAGTAAAGTTTATCACCCTCTGGTACAAGTATGGCATCGGAGATATTGGAAGAGTTAATCGTTAACCTAACTTTTCTATCATCCAGATTATCTAATTCGAATTTTAGAGTTTCAGTGACCTTTTCCTTTTTTTCATCTTTGGTTTTCTTGTCCTTTGAATCTTTTTCCTTGTCAGTTTTCTCTTTTTCTTCTTTCTCCTTCTTTCTCTTTTCCTTTAATAGTTCCCATTCCTGTTTTGTAAGGTTAAACTCATCGAAAGCCTCTTGGGTTAAGAACATACCATAAATATCAAATTCGGACCCCCAGGAGCCATGGCTTCTCATCCCCATTTTATCATTAAACCATATTACTGATTTTCCATTCATCATCCACTTTGGGGAGTTATCAGCATAACCGCTTTTTGTGAGGTTGGAGAATTTTCCAGAGCCATTGGCGTTAATTAAACCCACTTCAGTATCAGGCCAAGATGGGTATTCATTGAAACATGCTAAAAACCATTTACCATCTGGAGACCATTGATACCATTGGTCTCCATCGCTATAAGAGTAGTTGAATCTGCCATCAAGGATGGTTCTAATTTGTTTTGATTCAAGGTTGATAACACAGAGCGTTGTTCTTTCTTTTAAAAATGCCACTTCTTTACCATCGGGTGAATATGCAGGCTGGAATGTTTCATCAGATAATTCAACAATTGGCTCCTCTTTTAATAGCGTTGATAGCGAAAAGTTAGGCTCGTCTTTTGAGAATATACTTGTTTGATAAATCTTCCAGCTGCCATTCCTTTCAGAAGCGTAAAGCAGTTTTTTTCCGTCTGGGCTAAAACTAACCGACCGTTCCTGTTCAGATGTTTTTGTTATACGTTTTGTTGTTCCATAATCAGTTGAGGTTACAAAAACATCACCCCTTAATATAAATGCTATCTCTTTTCCATCAGGCGACACAGACATTTCTGTGGCACCTTTTGTACGAGTTTCATAGCTTAACGTGGTTTCAGTTTGATCCGAAAGAATATTGATATTTACCTTTTGAGGCTGCCCACCAATTGTCTGCGTATATAATTCTCCATTATGCTGGTAACAAAGAAGATCGTTGTTTGATTTAGTTAAAAATCTAACAGGATGCTTATCGAAGAATGAAATTTGTTTAGGCTCTCCTCCCTGTTCCGTGCTTATTGTCGCTACATTAAAACTACCCCATTGTTCAGTAAGATAAAATATAGATTTACTATCAATAGAGAATACAGGATTTCTATCTTCTCCATTAAAAGAGGTAATTTTTTCATGTTTACCCGTTTCGGTATTATAAATCCAGATATCTCTAGTAACAGCTGATTTATGATGTTTTCTCCACGGATCTTCATAACCTTTCCTATCCTGATAAACTATTAATTTGCCATTAGGACTAAAATTAGCATCCTCTGCTGGGGTGGTTAATATTTGATTAACCCTACCACTCGTTGTAGGTACGGAATATAGTTCGGATAGAATATTATCTGGAAATTGAATATTTTTTGAGTTATCCTGAATTTGAGCTGAGAAAATTATATTTTCCCCATCGATACTGAATGTTGATGGGTATTCATTATTTGAGTGGAAGGTTAAACGGGTTGGTATTCCTCCTTCAATTGGAATTGTAAATACATCATAATTGCCAAACCTATTCGATGCAAATGCAACTGTTTTCCCATCTGGTGACCAAACCGGCATAAAATCGTATGCGGGGTTGGTTGTCAATATTATTGCGGTTCCACCCTTTGTATCAACTTTGTACAAATCACCTTTATAGTTGAATACAATTGTTTTTCCATTGGGAGAAACTGCAGGATATCTCAACCATAGAGAACCATTTACTTGTCCAATTCCAATTGTAATAATGTAAAAGAATAAACTGATTGAAAATATTTTTTTTAACATAAATAGGAGGTTTTTGTTATTACTCTATGGTAAATTAAATATTTTAATACTAAATTATAATTGCCAAAGATAAATAAGTAAATTGCAAATAGTCAATTTATTTGAAAGAAAATAAAATCTTATATTCATTTACCTTGGCCAATTATTTAAGGTGTAATAGTTCTCATTATTTAAATACAGTAGTATTTTTTAGTTGTATATTTAATAAGAATGATAGGCGATTAGATAGTATTATAAAATTTAATTTGACAAAATTTAATTTAATTTATAAAATTATATTGACTTTTATTATTGTTTCTTTATATTTGACCAATATTTAACAATCAGATTATCTGATTTGTATAAGACCGAAAAAATAATAATTAAATACATAATTTGTCATGAAAAAAATTTCACTTTCAGAAATTGAGGTTAATGACCTTCTAGACCTTTACCAATCGGAGATTGATAGAGCTCAACGTAGAATTAATAATTTAAAAACCATTATTGTAAAATTATCGGAAGGACAATCAATTGAGCCATTAGAAGAAACACCAGTTAAGACAAAAGGGAAAAGAGGTAGAAAACCTAAAGTTAAACCTATTGAAGTAAAAGCCGTAAGCGAAATAAAAGATAAAAAAGGAAAAGTTGTAGCGAGCGAACCAAAAAAGCGAGGAAGAAAGAAAAAAATTGTTGAAGTAATTGCTGTTCCACAAAAAGATATTAAGAAAGGAAAGGTTCTTGAAGTAAAAGAAGCTCCAAAAAAAAGAGGAAGAAAGAAAAAGATTGTTGAGGTAAATGCTGCTTCCGAAAAGACAGAAAAAGTTATCAAGTCTAAGGTTGCTAATGTTAAGAAAGGGAGAAAGAAAAAAGTTGTTAAAGTAAAAGCAGTTCCAAAGAAAAGAGGTCGTAAGCCAAAGTCGATGCGTAAACCGATTAAGGGAGGCAAGGGCGAAAACAAGGTAAAATGGAATGATTTTATAACTGAAACCATTACTTCCAAAGACTCAATGATGTTAGCCAGTTCAATAACACAGGCGGCTCTTGAGAAATTTCAAATCCCAAGTAACGACAGAGATAGAGTTCGAATGGCTATATCTACCACACTTACTAAGATGGCAAATAAGGACAAGGTTCTCCAAACATATACTCAGAAAGGAATTAGAGGAGCATTCTTTGGTCTTACCTCATGGTTTAACGAAAATGCTGAACCCATAAATGATTACCAAAAGAAATTAATGTAATTTATTTCCCAATAATAAAATAGAAAGCCGGTTTAATCCGGCTTTCTATTTTTAGAATACTGACGATAGGGTTTTTATTAATATTTTTTTATACGCGTTAATTCAATTTTATTAACGGGCTGATACACCAAAGGAACATGTTCAACAAGCACGTCACTTTTATCCAAACCAAATGCTTTTTCATCACTTTGGCCAAGTTTATATAAGAAAAAGTAAGAATTCAACAATAACCCTTCGCGAAGTGCAAATTCATTTTCTACCGAAAGGTATTTGTGAATAACAACAAATTTAAAATCAAGTTCAGTGTTGTATTTGTTAGAACGATCGGGGCGGGTATACAGACTCAGCTCATTGCTAGCTATTAGCTCCTGAACAATCCTTTTAAAATACAATTCGGTTTTGGGTTGGATTCGAAAACCAACATTAATGTTTATCTTGATTAGTTTCCCTTCTAGCAGTTCAATAATATCATATGTCAGTGTATACGGATGTTCTATTCGGTTAATATGAACGAACCAATATACATCCGCTCTTTTAGGCTTCTTTCCAAATATTGATTTTATAATTTTCTCCTCAATTTCTTGACTAGAATTGGCTTTTGTGAGATAGATTAAATGTGTTGAAAATTTAGGAATGCTCTGATCTTCACTTAATAACTCTATTTTAGACAGATATTTATTAATCTCAATAAATTTGGTAAATCGGTTGTTTATTTTCCGGGCATAGTACCAAACATACATGGTTGTGAATATAAATAGTTCGAAAAATAAAAACATCCACCTCTCTTTTATTTTTACAACATTGGCAATGAAGAAGGAGGTTTCAATTGTAGCAAACAGAATAAGTAAAGCGTATACCAAGAATCGATTCCACTTAATCTTGTATAATAAATAGTAACTAAGAAGTATGGTGGTCATCATCATAGCAATGGAAATTGAAAAACCATAAGCAGCTTCCATGTGAGCGGATGATCTAAAATATAAAATCATTAAAATACAACCACCCCAAAGTATGGCGTTTACACTTGGAATGTAAATTTGTCCTTTGGTATTTGATGGTTGCCTTACTGCTATTCTAGGCCAGAAATTAAGGTTCATTGCTTCGCTAATTAAAGTATAACTTCCGCTAATCAATGCTTGAGAGGCAATGATGGTGGCTGCTGTAGCAATGAGTATGCTTGGTAATAAAAACCAAAGAGGAATCATTTCGAAAAAAGGATTTCTCCCATTTAGCATTCCACCACCTTGATGTATTACCCATGCAGCCTGTCCTAAATAGTTAATCACTAGGCTAATCTTTACAAATGCCCAAGTGATACGGATATTTTTAATGCCACAGTGTCCAAGGTCAGAATACAAAGCTTCAGCTCCAGTAGTGCAAAGAAAAACTGCACCTAAAAGCCAAAATCCGTTGGGGTAGTTAGCTAGAAGATTATATGCATAGTGTGGACTTAAAGCCCTTAATACATCAGGATAGTGTAATAATTGTGAAAGGCCTGCAATAAAGAGCATCGAGAACCATACGGTCATTACAGGGCCAAATATTTTTCCTATTACTTGGGTTCCAAATCGTTGAAAGAAGAATAGTAATGAGAGAATTGCTATTACAATGCCAACAGTAAGATTATTTCCTGCAAGAATTGAGTTTTCAAAACCTTTAACCATTCCTAACCCTTCAATGGCTGATGCGACGGAAATTGGAGGTGTAATAATTCCATCGGCTAATAATGCTGTTGCTCCTAGTATAGTTGGAATAACCAATCTCTTTCCATACCTGCGAACTAGAGCATATAAAGAGAAGATACCACCCTCACCATCATTATCGGCTTTCAGGGTTAGCCAAATATATTTTATTGTGGTTTGAAAGACCAAAGTCCAGAATATGCAAGATACACCCCCGTAAACTAGATTAATATCAATAGGTCTATCCCCAATTACAGCTCTTAATGCATACAAGGGACTTGTTCCAATGTCACCGTAAATGATTCCAAGAGCGACTAATAGAGTAGCAATAGTTACTTTGTTGCTAATCCCATTTTTAATCTTTTCCAATTATCAAGTTTTTAAGCTGGCAAAGGTCATTTTAATGGTATAAGCAAAATGTTAAACTTGTAGTGAATAGTATAAAGAAAATATAAAGAGTTATTAAAAAATCTCTTTACAAAATCTTTATTCACATCAATTCATTTTTTACAAAACCCTTATAAGTTTCGTCATATTTTTGTAACGTCTAAAAATGATATTGTATGAATGCAACAATTTTATTAACAACAACACAAACCTTTGGAGCAAATAATTCAACAGGTTATGTAATTGGAGCTGTTATAGCCCTATTTATACTAGGATACCTTTTTTACTCACTTTTTAAACCCGAAAAATTTTAATTTGAAATATAATAGATGATTTTTTTATTCATCTTGAAGTTTCTTATAGAATTTATAAACTATGAAAAACAAAAATATTTTGCTCGTTGGGTTTATCACTTTAGCCTGCTTTACAAATCTTCTTGTAAATGCGCAAACAAGTGAACCAACTTCTCCATTCAAAGTAACCGCAGATTTGGTAAGCCATTTTGTATGGAGAGGTTCGATGGCAACTGGAAGTCCTACCCCTAACTTTCAACCAACCTTAGCTTTTACAAAAGGGAATTTTGAAATTGGTGTTTGGGGATCAACAGATTTTGTTGGAAGTTATAAAGAAGTCGACCCATATATGTTTTTAACTGTTGGACAATTTAAATTTACAGTTACAGATTATAATTGGAATTTTGATAACGTTAAATACTTTAACTATAAGAATAGCGAAACAGGTCATCGGTTTGAAGGTACGGTTGGTTTTACTGGTTCAAAGGTTTTGCCAATAAGTATCACGTGGAATACAATGTTTTACGGTTTAGATAAGAAGTCTGTCGACTCAACCAAACAGGCCTATTCAACTTATATTGAACTAGGTTATTCCAAGGGAGCTGCCAGTTTCTTTTTTGGATTTACCCCATGGGCAGGTTATTATAATAATTATGGGGTAACAATTTTTGACCCCGAAGCTAGTAAAAAAACATTTTCAATAGTCAATATTGGTGTTAGCATAACAAAGAACCTAAAAATTAATGAAACTTTTTCTTTGCCGCTCAAGGCTACTTTAGCAGTTAACCCTTCGGCTACATATACCAAGAAGGATTATGCACACCTAGTATTTGGCATAACATTCTAAAAAAATAGTAATATGACAACACAGGATATTATTCAGATCATTCTATACTTTGCCCTATTAATAGGTTTCACACCTATTTTAGGCAATTATATGTATAAGGTATTTACAGGGCAAAAACATATCATGTTGCCTGTCTTTGGGTGGCTCGAAAAGATGACCTATAAATTAACTGGGGTAAATTCAGATGAGGAAACAAATTGGAAGTCATATACCTTCGGGTTGCTTATGTTTAACTTGATTGGACTTATTTTTGTGTTTCTGATTCAAATTATTCAGGCCTATTTGCCGATGAATCCTGCGCATCTTTCAAATGTTTCGTGGCACTCAGCGTTCAACACATCTGTAAGTTTTATGACCAATACCAACTGGCAGGGATACGCAGGAGAAACAACACTCAGCTACTTCGTACAGATGATTGGGCTAACTGTACAGAACTTCGTTAGTGCCGCAACTGGAATTGCTGTTTTAATTGCGCTAATAAAGGGTATTTCCCGAAAAACTACAGATAAACTTGGTAATTTTTGGACAGATCTAACGCGTTCAACCTTATATATACTTTTGCCGCTTTCTATTCTGTTTGCTATTATACTAGTTGGACAGGGTGTTGTTCAGAACTTTAAAACATACGAAACAGTTCAAACTTTGCAACAGGGTGCACAGCAAGTAATTCCGATGGGACCTGCAGCCTCACAAATTGCCATCAAGCAATTGGGCACTAACGGTGGTGGATTTTTTAACGCGAATAGCGCACACCCTTTCGAGAACCCAACCCCTTTCAGCAATTTTCTTGAAATGTTAGCAATACTGCTTATTCCTGCTGCATTAACCTATACGTATGGAAGAATGGTTGGCTCAACACGACAGGGATGGATAATTTTTACTGCTATGATGATTTTATTGGTTGCAGGCTTAAGCATTTCTTTATATGCTGAGTATTCCGCTAATCCAATTTTCGGGCATTTACACCTGATGGAAGGTAAGGAAACACGTTTTGGAATCACTAATAGTATTCTTTGGGCAAATGCTACCACTGCAGCATCAAATGGTTCTGTAAATGCGATGCACGATAGTTTTTCGCCTTTAGCAGGAATGGTTGCCATGATAAATATTATGCTGGGTGAAATAATTTTCGGTGGTGTAGGTGCTGGGTTGTATGGCATGGTAATATTTATAATCCTCACAGTATTTATTGCTGGATTAATGGTTGGTCGTACACCAGAGTATTTGGGCAAAAAAATTGAAGCATTCGAGGTGCAAATGGCACTGATTGCCATTCTTGCTCCAAATATTGTAATACTTATTTTCTCTGCATGGGCATCTGTGTGCACCCCCGGACTCTCAAGTCTTAATAATGCTGGACCTCATGGCCTCTCCGAAATTTTTTACGCCTTTTCTTCAGCAGCCGGAAACAATGGCAGCGCTTTTGCAGGGCTTAACGCCAACACTGTATTTTATAATCTTACTATTGGTATCGGAATGCTCATCGGTCGTTTTGGAGTGATTATTCCTGTTATGGCAATAGCAGGAAGTATGGTTAAGAAGAAAATTACCCCACCTTCCTCTGGAACTTTTCACACCGACAATTGGTTGTTTATTGGATTATTAATAGCGATAATCCTTATCGTTGGCGGGTTAACACATTTTCCTGCGTTGTCGCTTGGTCCAATCGTTGAACATTTATTAATGAATAATGGAATAACCTTTTAATTCCTGAATAAAATGAGCACAAAAAATAAGTCAAGCCTTTTTAATAAAAAAATATTATTGCAGGCTTTAAAAGATAGCATAACCAAGCTAAACCCTGCTTTGCAGATTAAAAATCCTGTAATTTTCATTGTGGCAATAGGTGCCATTCTTACAACAATCATATTATTGATTGGTGTTTTTCAAGGAAACTTTTCGTCCTTTAATCTTCAAATCGCTATCTGGCTTTGGATTACAATTTTATTTGCCAACTTTTCCGAAGCCATTGCCGAAGGTCGGGGAAAAGCACAGGCCGATAGTTTGCGTAAAAATCGTACACAGGCAAAAGCCCGAAAGTTAGAGGGTAAACAAGAAATTTCTGTATTTGCAACTGAACTAAAGAAGGGTGATATCGTCATTTGTGAAGCTGGAGATGTAATCCCTTCGGATGGTGAAGTGGTAGAAGGCATTGCAAGTGTTGATGAATCGGCAATCACGGGTGAATCTGCTCCAGTTATTCGTGAAAGTGGAGGCGACAGATCCGCAGTTACGGGAGGAACAAAGGTAATCAGCGATCATATTTTAATTCGAATCTCATCAGAATCTGGCGACACATTTCTTGATAGGATGATATCTTTGGTTGAAGGTGCTAAACGCCAGAAAACGCCAAACGAAATAGCCTTATCAATTCTTCTTTCGGGTTTGACAATTATTTTTCTAATGGCGGTGGTTACCCTTCCGGCATACTTTGGATATAGCCTAACCGCTTCGGGTTTGCCAATGTCGCAAAACTTAACCATTCCTGTACTAATTGCCTTGTTGGTATGTCTTATACCTACAACCATTGGAGGCTTGCTGAGTGCAATTGGTATTAGTGGGATGGACAGGCTTATTCAGCATAACGTTATCGCTACCAGCGGTCGTGCAATTGAAGCTGCTGGGGATGTTGATGTGCTTTTACTTGATAAAACGGGAACAATCACGTTGGGCAATCGTATGGCTACCGATTTTATTCCCGCTGAGGGAGTAACGATTGAAGAACTTGCTGATGCAGCCCAACTTTCATCATTATCGGACGAAACACCTGAGGGACGTTCGATCGTAGTTCTTGCCAAAGAACGATTCAATATTCGTGGTCGTGAGGTTTCTCAGTTAAATGCATCGTTTATTCCTTTTACAGCGCAATCGAGAATGAGCGGTGTTGATTTAAAAACCGATGACGGTACTACTCATAAGATCCGTAAAGGCGCATCGGAGGCCATCCGTACGTTTGTGCAAAACAATAATGGTTTTTTCCCTCAAAAAATTAAGGATAGTGTTGCCGAATTGGCTCGACAAGGAGCAACACCTTTGGTTGTAGCAGAAGATAACAGGATACTTGGGATTGTTCATCTCAAAGATATTGTAAAGGGGGGTATTAAGCAGCGTTTTGCCGAACTTCGGAAAATGGGTATTAAAACAGTAATGATTACAGGCGACAATCCATTAACAGCTGCTGCCATTGCAGCCGAAGCAGGCGTTGATGATTTTATGGCCGAGGCCACTCCAGAAGACAAACTACGTCGTATCCGTGAAGAACAAGCTAACGGACATCTCGTAGGTATGATTGGCGATGGTACTAATGATGCACCTGCTTTAGCTCAAGCTGATGTTGGAATTGCCATGAATACAGGAACTCAGGCCGCACGTGAAGCAGGTAACATGGTTGATCTCGATAGTAATCCAACCAAACTAATTGAAGTAGTGGAGGTAGGCAAGCAGTTGCTTATGACCCGCGGATCACTAACTACCTTTAGCATTGCCAACGATGTAGCAAAATATTTTGCCATTATTCCTGCTATAGCTATTGGTTTATATGCTGGAAAAACAGGAATTGGACCGCTTTCAGCTCTCAATATTATGAATCTTGGTTCACCTCAAAGTGCAATTCTAAGTGCAGTAATATTCAATGCTATAATCATTATACTCCTAGTTCCTTTAGCGTTAAGGGGCGTTCGTTACAGACCTGTTTCGGCTAATGTGGCTTTAACACGTAACCTATTAATATTTGGATTGGGTGGGATTATTGCACCTTTTATTGGGATTAAACTTATTGATATTTTAATTAACTTGTAAATCAATAAAAAAAATGAAAACACTCATCATATCCTTAAAAATCTTCCTGTTCTTTACCATACTAACAGGAGTTATTTACCCACTTTTTGTTACAGGAATAGCACAGTTGACATTTTCTAAAAAAGCAAATGGAAGTTTGATAACTATTGACAATAAAACCATTGGGAGTGAACTTATCGGGCAACAATTTGATAGTTCCATTTATTTCTCTTCACGTCCCTCAGCAATTTCATATAACCCTTTACCATCAGGGGGCTCGAATTATGGGTTAACGAATATCAATCTAAAAAAATTGGTTAATGAACGTAAACATCAATTCATAGCTTTTAATCGATTAGATAGTTTAACCGTAGTTCCTTCCGAGATGCTATTTGCATCAGCAAGCGGATTGGATCCGCATACATCACCCAGTGCAGCATTGCTTCAGGTCAATAGAATTGGCGAAGCAAGAGGATTTAATTTATCTCAAAAGCAACAATTAGTTGATTTGATTAAAAGTAAAACGGAAGAAATGCAATTTGGTCTTCTTGGAGAGCCAAGAATTAACATCTTAGATTTAAATATTGAACTTGATAAACTTGATCGGAATAATACAAACAACAAATAAAAACTATATTATATGAAACCCTCAATCCGCAGTAAAAAATTTACAATGGGTATGGTGCTATTCTTAGTGATCATTTTATTATTATCGATCTCATCAGGTTTCTACCTTAACAGATTATCGAGTAAAACAAGTGCAATCCTAAAAGAAAACCATGTTTCCGTTGTTTATGCCAGAGACATGTCGGTAGATCTAATCAATATCAATCAGGGAATTCTAAATTGCTATTTAACCAATAAAAACCCTGATACTGTTGCGATCAACGAAGAGTTTAGGTTATTTGACAAATCGCTGATATTAGAAAAGAACAATATAACGGAGATTGGTGAAAATGCCCTTGTATTAAGCATTGAACAGAACTTTACTAATTACCGCGATTCTGTTAAAGAATTTGCAAAATCACCAAATCCACTACTCAAGGTTCTTAATCTTCAAAAAAAGTTTGATATTCTTTACCAACAATTGATGCAACTGTCTCAAATGAACGAGAAAGCCATCGAAGTCAAAACTGATGATGCAAAAGTTTCGGCAAAGAACGCTACCTTACAAATGACTTTTATAGCAACCTTGTGTTTTTTGATTGCTTATGGATATACCTTTATCTTTTCATCGTATTTCAATGATCGATTTTTTAAATTGTATAATGGGATTAAAGAAGTTGTTTCCAGTAATTACAGGCAAAGGCTTGATCTTAAAGGCAATGATGAACTTGGCGAAATATCGTTGATTATTAATGAGATGGCTGAAAAGTTAGATAAAACTGACCATAGTAATAACATTTCAATAGATTGATCATTTAGAGATTTAGGCTTAGGATAATTGATGAAGTAGTGGTCTGTATATGAAATTAAACCAAACCACTGAGTTTCGAAACTTGAAAAGAATGAATAACAGATGAACCTAGATGAGAATCGTCCAGATCCTGACGAACTTCTTGCTTCGTTAAAACTTGAAGAGGAAAAAAGCAAGAGGGGAAAGTTGAAGATATTCTTTGGAATGTGTGCGGGTGTGGGTAAGACCTTTACAATGCTCCAGTCTGCGCATACAGATAAAACGAAGGGTATAGATATTGTTATTGGGTATATTGAATCGCATAGTCGCCCTGAAACCAATGAACTGATTAAAGGATTGGAGCAGATCCCTCGCAAAAAATACGAGTATAAGGGCTCTTCACTTGAAGAGGTTGATATTGATGCAATTGTTACTCGAAAACCACATGTTGTACTTATCGATGAATTTGCGCATACCAATGCTCCAGGGAGTCGCCATTTGAAACGATATCAGGATGTAATAGAGATTCTGGATAGTGGAATTGATGTGTATACAACCGTAAACGTTCAGCATATCGAAAGCCGTTCCGACACGGTTGCCCAGATAACGGGCATCACCATTCGCGAAACATTACCCGATGAGGTTTTTGAGAGTGCCGATGATATTGAACTTGTTGATATCACTCCCGATGAGCTCTTGCAACGCTTTTCGGAAGGCAAAGTATATGCCCCGGAACGCTCCAGAGAGGCGATTCAGAACTTTTTTCGTAAAGGAAATATTACTGCTCTTCGCGAAATGGCTCTGCGTATTGTAGCAGATAGGGTCGATAAGCAACTTCGCCAGTATATGCAGAGGAAGCGTATTCCAGGCCCTTGGAAATCGGGGTTACATCTAATGGCAGTGATTGGCCCTAGCCCTGAATCGGCAAAGCTAATTCGGTGGGCAAAAAATCTATCATCAACAATGGGAGCAACGTTGTTGGCTTTATATGTTGAAACACCAATAAAACTAACAACTACCCAGCAAGATCAGCTCACAAAAAACATCAATCTTGCTAAACAGCTAGGCACCGAATTCACAACAACATCAGGCGATGACATCGTGAAGGCAATTCTCAACGTTGCTCAAAAGGAGAATATTTCTCATATCGTTATTGGTAAACCAAGGCATCGTACCCTTTACTCGATGCTGGTTTTGGGAAATTTTGTAAATAAACTAATTAGGCATAGCGGAAATATAGATGTATATGTTATGGGGTCGAATGCACCCCAGGATAGCCAGTACATGAAATATATTGGATTTCCTGCTTTTACATCAAACTTTTCTCAGTATTTCCTTGCGGGATTAATTACTATCATAACTGCTTTGGCTTTCTTCCCATTTCGAGAACTTGTTGCCTATCAGATAGTAGCCTTTACTCTTCTTTTTATAGTTTCAATTCTCTCTATATTTATGGGAATTGGTCCTATTCTCCTCTCGGCTACCTTAAGTGCACTTCTTTGGGATTATTTTTTTATACCACCATCTTTTACATTACATATAGGTAAACCAGAGGATGTGTTAATGCTGGTTATGTATTTTTTAATAGCTTTACTGAATGGGGTTTTAACTGCAAGGGTTCGTAATCAGCAACGATTGACAAGGGAGAGAGAAGAACGTACTAATGCTCTTTACAATCTTACTAAAGGATTATCTTTTGCCTCGGGAACTGATGAGGTTGTAAAAGTCTCTGCTGATGGAATAAATAAGTTCTTTGGGTTTAACAGCGCAATCATTCTTCAGGAAGGGATCAATGAACTTAACCCTAACATTGTAAATAAGACGGACTTAAAATTTTCAACTTCAGAATTAAGTATCGCATCTTGGGCGTTTCATAATCTGAAGAAAGCAGGTAAATACACTGATACCTTGCCCTCAACCGATTTTACATTCTATCCACTAAATACCAATAGAATGCATCTAGGTGTTGTAGCAGTTAAACATGTTAAGGCTTTCAATGCTGATGAGGAAGTTTTCTGGGATACATTTAAAACTCAAATTTCTAACGCTTTAGAACGAGAATTCTTGAATGATCTAGCTCGTAGGGCATCAATTCTGAACGAATCTGATAAGTTGTACAAAACACTGTTTAACTCCATATCGCACGAGCTTCGAATTCCTGTTGCAACTATTATGGGTGCTTCCGATTCGCTTTTGACGGTTAATCACGATGAGCAAACACATAAAAGTTTATGTAACGAGATTTTCACCGCTTCGGAACGCCTTAATCGCCTTATCGAAAATCTTCTTAATATGTCAAGGCTTGAATCTGGGAGGATATCTCCTCGGCTCGATTGGCACGATGTGAACGATTTGGTAAACAAGGTTACCGAAAACCTGAAAACGGAACTCCAAAATTTCAAATTGGAGGTTGTGATTCCCGATAATATGCCTTTGGTTAAGATTGATTTTGGATTGATTGAGCAGGTAATTCATAACCTATTATTCAATGCAACTCAGTATTCGCCGCATAAAACCACAATTAGAATCAAAATATACTATGATAAGCCTAATTTGATTATATTAGTCATGGATCGTGGCCTTGGTTTTCCTAAAAATGCTATTCCTTTTGTATTTGATAAGTTCTATAGGGTTGACGGAACAAAATCAGGAGGTACAGGTTTGGGCTTATCTATTGTTAAAGGGTTTGTGGAAGCCCATAACGGAACTGTAAAAATTGAGAATAGGCAAAATGGGGGATCAAAGATTACAATTAAAATCCCCACGGGTATACCAGATCTTGGATTAATCAAAGATGAATAATTCTATGAGTCTCGAAAATTTAATATTGGTTATTGACGATGAAGTTCAGATTAGGCGTCTACTTGAGATTACCTTAAATGCGGACGGGTATAAGGTGAAAGAAGCAACAACTGGGAAGGATGGCTTAATTGCAGCTGTTACCTATAGCCCTTCGCTTATCATTCTTGATTTAGGCCTGCCCGATGAGGACGGAAGTATTGTTTTGAAACGGTTACGGGAATGGTATAAAAACCCAATTATTATTCTCTCAGTCAGAAATTCAGAGGATGATATTATTAATGCGCTGGACAATGGTGCAAACGATTATCTTACAAAACCATTCCGAACAGGAGAGTTACGAGCCAGAATAAGATCCGCCTTTCGATTGATTAAAATTGAAACGGAGAATAATCCGATACTCACATTCCAATCTTTAATTATTGATTTAACAAATCATTCGGTAAAGAAGAATAACGAATTGTTAAAATTCACAACCACAGAGTTCTCTCTTCTGGCACTACTCGCTAAAAATGCTGGGAAAGTTTTAACTCACCAGTATATACTAAAAGAGGTTTGGGGTTATGGTTATATCGATCAAACCCAGTATTTACGAGTATTCGTAGCACAACTTCGTAAAAAAATTGAGGATGACCCTGCTAAACCGAAATTCATCCTAACCGAATCGGGGATTGGGTATAGGTTTAGCGAACTACTTTGAGTATCCTCGTAATAGTTTCTATTTAAGTTGAAGGAATAGTTTATGTATCGCAGTAAATAACTACGCCATCTTCACAAGAATTGTCTTGATAGCATCTGAAACATCTTCCGCTTTATCAACAGCTTTCTCTAATGTTTCAAGAATTTCCTTTTTCTTAATTAGTTCGAATGGATCCTTTTCGTTCTCAAAAAGCAATGAAATACCCATATGGTATAGTTCATCAGCTTTATTTTCTAAAGTATTAATTGAAATACAGGATTTGGTGATTTTATCCTTATTACCACTCGGATCAGTTAAATGATTGACTGAAAACTCAATTTCTTTTGCTGCTTGATATATAATTTCAGCAAACTCTAAATAAACAGGGATGTAGGTTTTAGGTTTGTAAAGCCTGATTCTTTGTGCAACACCATTAATTGTATCAACCACATCGTCAATATTCGATGCGAATTGCTGAATATCCTCCCTATCGAATGGAGTGATGAAAGATTTATTTAATTGATCAAATATGGTATGCGTAACATCATCACCAATCTTTTCGAGTTCCTTAATCTGTTTTATATAGGTTTCTTGCAGTTCAATATTTTCTGTGCCAAGTAAAAGTTTTAATACTTCGGCAGTTTTAATTAGGTTTAGTGCGTCCTTCTCGAATAGAGGATAAAAAGAATGATCTTTTGGCACAAAGAACTTTAAAATTGTATCTATGTTCATTTTAATAAGTTTATAATATTAATATTCATTGCATTAGTTATTACTGAAACCAAACAAGTAGGTAGTAAACCAATGCGCTTACTACAGCTGAAATTGGAATTGTGAGAATCCAAGCCCAGAATATTTTAGTTGTAACGCCCCATTTCACAGCAGAAACCCCTTTTCTAGCACCAGCTCCTATAATTGCTCCTGTTATGGTATGGGTAGTACTTACAGGTATTCCAAAATGGGTTGCACCAAAAAGAGTTAATGCACCTGCACTTTCAGCACAAAACCCTTCAAATGGTTTTAGCTTGGTTATTCTTTGTCCCATTGTTTTTACAATTCGCCATCCTCCAAACAGGGTTCCGAAAGCAATTGCTGCCTGACAGGATAGTACTATCCATAAAGCTATTGGCGTTTCTTTTGTTACCTGACCAGCAACAAGTAGAGCAACCCAAATAATACCCATAGATTTTTGAGCATCATTTCCACCATGACCTAAGCTAAAAGCAGCAGCTGAAAGAAGTTGCAATCGTCGAAAGTGCTTATCAACCGTAAATGGTGTATAGTTTCTACTCAGATAAAGAACTAAAGCAGATATTAGAAAAGAGATAATCATTCCAAGTAATGGTGCAATAACAATAAATGCAACGATTTTAAGAACACCGCCTATAACAACTGAGCCAAATCCTGCTTTTGCAACTGCAGCACCAACAAGACCACCAACTAGTGTATGCGATGAGCTGGATGGGAATCCCCACCACCATGTTACTAAATTCCATGAAATAGCTGCAACTAATGCAGCTGCAATAACTGTTAAACTGATTACATCTGGGTTTACAACCCCTTTGCCCATTGTTGTTGCTACTTTTAAAGGGAAAACAAGAAAAGCTACAAAATTGAAAAATGAGGCTAACAAAACGGCTGAAAAAGGTGATAAAACTTTTGTTGATACAACAGTGGCTATTGAGTTAGCTGAATCGTGGAATCCATTGATAAAATCAAAGATTAGCACAAAGGCGATTACAACATACAAAAGGGTCATACTATAGTTATATTGATATTTTAATAAAGTCGATCAAAGTTGAAATGTTAAACAAAATCGCAAGGATAAACTATTAAAAATCAGTCAAATATAATTTATCTTGCTAAATATTAAAGGATTGTAAAGTTCAATATTAAGAATATATTAACCAAGTATTTCAATTAAAATGTTTAATGAGGTGTTGTGAAACATTCTATTAATACATGTAACAACATTTCAGAGGTTATAAAATTAAACCTTATTTAGGGATTTGATTTTGGAGGTTCAAAATGGTGGAATACTATCAACTTAAAAATTTCAATGTTCAAGATATAGAAATTTGTAACAATTTAGCGTACAAAAAAATCGCACGCAAAGTCGCAAAGAGATTAAGGTTTATTCCGTAGAGGTTAAAAGGCGAAATGGTTATAAGAAAAGCAACAGCAAAAACATACAAAAGTAGTATTATCGAAAAAACAGAGAAATTTGAAATGAAAGCAATTAATAAGCGCAAAGGGAAAAAACATTTAGTTTTTTCTTCTTCGCGAACTTGGCGACTTTGCGAGAATTATTAGTGCAAGAATAGCATGTGTAATTGATTTTTTTAATTGCTCAAAAACACAATAAAAATTTAGCTAGTAAACCTCGCCAAGATTAACAACCTTGCTTAGAAGAATTAAAAACAATCCTGTTGGTAAACCCACAATAAATAAGTATTGTAAATCTTCGTTGTATTTACTTAGGTTTTTTTTCAACTTCTTAACCATTTTTTTCATAGCTCCTGTTTTTACTTATAGTGTAAATTTACAATCACAATTACCCCAAAGTCATTTTTTCAGTATTAATTTAAAGTTAAGTTTTTATGGGTTGACTATCTTTACCCCATATATTTTGATATAATGAAGGATAGAAGTTTTACCAGCATGGTTGATATTATCGCCAAGGGTTTTTATGAGGTGATGGAGGAGGGGAGATATTTGGATCAGGTAAGTTCTCATTGGATTAAGCAAAACTCTGAGTGGAATGGTTTTACCAAAGGATTTTTTGCTGAATCGTTGATGGAAGTTGTGCGTTGGTGGAGACTTCTGGAAACATCTGTAAACATCACTTTAGGGGCAAAGTCTAAAGATTCGTATAGATTGATGGTACTTACCTATTTTCTGGTAAAGGCAAAAGATGAGCGAGTTAATGAGTTCTTTCAACCCTCGTTACGAGACGATATACTGAAATATTATGAGCAGATAAAAGATAATAGAATCATTTCTGAGTCTGTCCCTGATTGGCTCGATAGCTTAGCCACGAGTGAACTAGGAGATTCATGGAACAATGAGATAAAAGCGTTGAACTCCCTGCCCCCCATTGTTTTACGAGCAAATACCCTTAAAACAACAAGAAGCGATTTGTTTAAACGACTTGCTGCTGAGGGGTTTCATGTTAGTAATTTAGACTATCCCGATGCGTTAATACTGAATAAACGAGCAGACATCTTTAAATCAAAAACCTTTTTCGAAGGGCTTTTCGAGGTGCAGGATGCATCATCGCAAGGGGTTGCACCATTCCTTCAGGTTGAACCCGGAATGAGAGTTGTTGATGCCTGTGCTGGGCATGGAGGTAAAACGCTTCACATTGCAAGCCTGATGAAGAACAAAGGGAAAATTCTGGCACTTGATAATGCTGATTGGAAACTCGAAGAGTTGATGAAACGGGCTATCCGTGCTGGTGTTTCAATAATAGAACCACGTCCGATTACTACTACAAAAGTTGTTAAACGTCTAAAGGATAAGGCTGATAGACTTTTACTTGATGTTCCCTGTTCAGGTTTGGGTGTTCTGAGGAGAAATCCCGATTCAAAATGGAGGCTAACCCCAGAAAAAATCCAAGAAATTAAAGTATTACAAGCATATATTCTCGATAAATACTCACAGATGGTTAAATCAGGAGGTAAAATGGTTTACTCTACATGTAGTATCCTCCCATCTGAGAATCAGCAACAGGTACAGTCATTTCTTTCTAGAGTTAATGGTTCATTTATCCTAGAGGAAGAAAAATCGATCTCTCCTGCACTCAGTGAGTTTGATGGATTTTATATGGCAAGAATGAGGAGAGTGAGTTGATAATTAAGTGAAAAAACAAGTATAAAACAATAACCTTAAATCTCAAATTTCTCTCCCCACTGAGACATAAGCTGCATAACTGGTAACAATTTCTCTCCTTCTTTGGTTAAGGAATATTCAACCTTTGGTGGTATAACCTCATATACTTTTCGGTTTACTACACCGCTTTTCTCAAGTTCTCTCAATACTTGTGTTAGCATTTTATCGTTTATCCCCACCAATATTTTTTTTAATTCTCCATATCTCTTTGGACTCTCTCTTAAATTCCAAAAAACTAAGCCTTTCCATCTGCCACCAATAACAGATAGCGTTAAATCTACAGGACAATAGTAAAATGTTCCATCTAATTGATATCGTTTCATAAACAAATTATTTTACAGCTAAAATAATATAACCTCTTAATACTTACTAAATGTATAGTGCTTTCTTTTTGGGTAGTATATTGTATTAATAAAGCAGTTGACGCAATTTTGCATCATAAATAAAACTAAAAAAATGGAAAAAGAAGAAGTAAAAAAAACGGCATTATCTGTATCATATGCCATCTTAGATGGAAGATGGGACGACTTAGCCAATTTGTTAGATGATAACTTCACCTACACTGGAGATGGTTTTATTTTCAGTAAAGATGAGTACATAGGTTTTATGCAGGATATGAAGGCTGCATTCTCGAATTTAAGAATGGAATTTCCTCACATTCTTGTGGATGGTGACCAAGTATCTGTTCGATTTATTTCTAGAGCAGTAAACACTGGTAAATTTATGGGAGCACCTGCCAATAAAAGGAATTTGGAAGTCCATGGCATTTTTATTAGAAAAGTGAAGGATGGTAAGGTAATGCAAGAATGGCAGACGACAGACTTATTGGGGGTAATGAAACAAATTGGTTTCGGTGCTTTAATGGGGTATTCTGTTTTTGTTGGATTATTTAATGTGAAACAAAAACGACCTGTTAGAAAACACTAGGCAAAAAACTCTCAAAGGAAACGAGTAGATTTGTCTATTCGTTTTTTTGTTTTCATTAAAATAAATAGAAAAGGCTGAAAATTAGCACATCTTCCTATTCTTCAACGATTCTTCCCAACAACGTAGCTGGTGTACAATCCGTAATTTCTACAAACACGTAGTCACCAATCTTATAGTTTAATCTTGGAAAAACAACAACTTTGTTTTGTGATGTTCTGCCAAAGAAATCATTAGTTGATTTTTTTGATTCTCCTTCAATTAACACCTCAAAACTTTTACCAATCTCTCCTTTCTTACTGTCTTCGGAAAGTTTTCCTTGGAGTTCAATAATTTCTGTAAGTCTACGGCTTTTTATATCCTCTGGAACATCATCGGGTAATTTACGGGCGGCCTTAGTGTTTGGTCGCTCTGAGTATTTGAACATGAATGCAAAATCAAATCTTGCCCACTCCATAAGGGTAAGCGTTTGATCATGATCAAGCTCTGATTCGGTGCAAAAGCCAGCAATAAAATCGGTAGATATGGCGCAATCTGGAATAATAGTACGAATGGCCTTAATCCTATCCATGTAAAACTCTTGAGTATATCCTCTATTCATCAATTCAAGGATTCGTGTTGAACCTGATTGAACTGGCAAATGGATATGATTGCAAATGTTTTCATACATGGCCATGGTATACAAAACCTCGTTGGTAAGATCTTTGGGATGAGAGGTCGAAAATCTTACACGTAATTTGGGGCTTAGCCTTGCTACCATTTCAAGCAGTTCAGGGAAATTTACATGGTGGGTTAATAGCCCACCTTCCTTGTTGATATATTGACCGATTATTCCGCCTTCCTTCTTTATGTAGTGGTCTTTTATGTAATGGCCAATAACGCCCTCCTCTTTCCAACTATACGAATCAACATTTTGACCAAGTAAGGTTACTTCGCGGTATCCAGCATCAATTAACTCTTGAACTTCTCGGATAATGGTTTTAGGATCACGGCTTCGTTCAGCACCACGAACGTAAGGAACTACGCAGTATGAACACATGTTATTGCAACCCCTCATAATAGATACAAAAGCCGAAACCCCATTCTTATCAAGTCTAACGGGACTTATATCACCATAAGTCTCTTCTCTAGATAGTAGAACATTAATTCCTTTCTGTCCAGCCTCAGCGGCTCTTAGAAGCACTGGAAGTTCGCGGTAAGCATCGGGGCCAACAACTAGATCAACTACCTTTTGTTCCTCAATCAAGTTCTCCTTTAATCGTTCTGCCATACATCCCAGCACGCCAACGAGTACAGATGGTTTCCGTTTTTTCACCTGTTTGAAAACATCTAGCCTTCCCCAAACCCTAGTTTCTGCATTCTCTCTGATGGAACAGGTATTAATAAGTATAACATCAGCGCTATTAATATCGTTGGTTATTGCATAGCCATTTGCATGAAGTATCGAGGCTATCACCTCACTATCGTTAACATTCATCTGACAGCCATAGGTTTCGATAAAAACCTTTGGTCTATCATCGTTGGGTTGATTATCAATATTATCGAATAGTGTACCCTGCTCCTCGTTGAAATCCATCGGATGAAAATTTTTACAAATTTAGCTATCTATAACAAATAACACTTTCTATATTTCATTTTTATCGTTTTAAATATTTATAACTTGAAAAAACAATTAAATTTGGGTCATTATTTTAGTAATATAAACATAATAATAGCTAATTTAGACTGGTGTAACTTAATATTAATCAACACATGTCAGGACATAATAAATGGTCGACCATTAAGAGAAAAAAAGGAGCAATTGACTCAAAACGCTCAAAAATCTTCTCAAGAATTACAAAAGAAATTACGATTGCAGTAAAAGAGGGTGGTGCTGATCCTGAAGGAAATGCTAGGCTCCGTTTGGCAATAAACAACGCTAAAGGCGCAAATATGCCAAAGGATAACATGATGCGAGCCATTCATAAAGCCGAAAAAGATCCTGATAATTTTCATGAGTTAACATTTGAGGGTTATGGTCCTGGTGGAGTAGCTATTTTTCTTGAATGCTTGACCGATAATAATAACAGAACTGTTAGCGCTGTCCGTTCTGTCTTCTCAAAAAGAGGAGGAACCCTTGGAACTAATGGCTCATTAGCTTTTTTATTCGATAGACAAGGAATCTTCACCATTCTAAAGGACAAAATTAATTTGGAAGATGTGGAGCTCGATTTAATTGATGCTGGAGCGGAAAACATCGAATTAAACGATGACACCTACACGGTTTCCACAGCAATGGAGGACTTTGGGAAGATGAATAAGAAATTGGAAGAGCTAAAAATTGAAGTTGAAAACGCTTCCCTACAAAGAGTTCCAAACGATTATAAAAGCACCGATAAATCAACAGCGCTTAGAGTTTTAAGGCTGATTGATGAGTTTGAGGAGAATGAGGATGTTCAAAGTGCCTACCATAATCTAGAAATTACCGATGAGATTATGGCTGATATGGAAAGTAGCGAGTAATTAAGGATTTTAAATAATAGCGAGGTCATGTCTTTCGACTGACCTTTTTTTATTTTTGACTATGACACCAGATTTTATTCTTTCTCTAGATCAAGGAACATCAAGCTCACGAGCAGTAATCTTTGATCGATTCCAGCAGCCATTGGGAATGGAACAGGTTGAATTCACTCAGCACTACCCATCTCCTGGTTGGGTGGAACATAACCCCGAGGAAATATGGGAAACACAGATTCGGGTTGCAAGACATCTTCTTAAGAAATTAAAAATAAAACCCGATAGAATAGCAGCCATTGCCATTGCCAACCAGCGAGAAACAACTGTTGTTTGGGATCGTGAAACAGGCCGACCCATCCATAATGCAATTGTTTGGCAGGATAGACGTACCGCAGATATTTGCGAATGGCTTAGAAGTCAAGGATTAGAGGAGTATATTAAATCGGCCACAGGATTGGTAATAGATTCCTACTTTTCAGGAACAAAGTTAAGTTGGATTCTTAAAAATATTCCAGGAGCACTTAAACTTGCGCAAGAGGGACGATTGGCCTTTGGTACAATCGATTCGTGGTTGCTTTGGAAGTTAACTGGTGGCAAAGTACATGCAACCGACTCAACAAATGCATCGCGAACCATGCTTTTTAATATTTCCACCCTTAAATGGGATGAGAAATTACTTAATGCACTGAATATCCCTGCAAGTGTTCTGCCCAATGTTTTGCCCTCCTCTGGGCTATTTGGGCGTACGGCTAAAGATATTTTTGATGGTTATTCAATTCCCATAGCTGGCATTGCTGGCGATCAACAATCAGCACTTTTTGGTCAAAAATGCTTTGATGCAGGAGATGCAAAAAATACCTATGGCACAGGCTGTTTTATGCTAATGAATACGGGGATAAAGCCCGTGATATCAAACTCAGGATTACTTACAACCATTGCTTGGCAAATTGGAAACGAGGTAAACTATGCCCTTGAAGGAAGCGTTTTTATTGCTGGTGCAGCAATTAAATGGTTGCGCGATGGGTTAAAGATTATTAAAAACGCATCGGACACCGAGGAGATTGCACTCTCAGTTATTGATAGCCAAGGAGTTTATATAGTACCCGCCTTTACTGGGCTTGGTGCGCCCTACTGGGATATGTATGCTAGGGGTGCTATTTTTGGTTTAACACAGGGAGTAACCGATAAACATTTAGTTAGAGCAACTCTGGAATCATTAGCCTACCAAACTCGCGATATTATTGGATTAATGGAAATTGACTCAGGAATAAAACTCAAAAGTTTAAAGGCTGATGGAGGAGCATCTGCAAATAACTTCCTAATGCAATTTCAATCAGATATCTTAAATGTAGATGTTGTTTGCCCACCATTCCCTGAGGCAACTGCTTTTGGAGCAGCACTTCTTGCCGGATTAGCCATTGGATTTTATCAACAAAATGATATAAAATCAATAATTCCAGGAAGCAAAAGCTACCAACCAAAAATGGGTGAACATCAAAGGGACGAACTCTATCGGGGATGGCTTAAAGCTGCTGATAGAACGAAAAACTGGGTAAAGGAGAAGTAGTTGTTCATGAATATATAAGAAGTTAGATTGAAGTTAATCGGAAATTATTCGGAAGTTAATCAAAAAAAGCAACCTTTTTATAGTTTATCGCATTTTGCGATAATCGAGTGTGCCAGTACTACAAAAACAATAAACCCAGATTTTGCTTTATTTGAAGTCTGAAATTATCAATTCCTAAGATTAATTACCTTTGACCTTTTCAAATTCGAAAATGATGAAAAGACTTACCGCTTTAATGCTGATTTTAACCACGATGATCCTTATGGGAGGTTGTGGAAAGTTTGAGAAAATTGCCATTTATGGGATGAAGGATGTAAAATTCAGGGGAATGAAGGATGGTAGAATTCTATTAAATCTAAACCTAGAAATTGAGAATCCGAATAATAAAAAAATAGTAATATCTAAAATTTACTTTAAGGCATGGATGAATAACCGGGAGTTAGGAGTTTTAAATAGCACTAAAAGTATAGTACTGAAAGCCAAATCTCGCGAGGTGTTTCAAATTCCAGTTGAGATTGTTTTAAGAACAACTGCCGATATTTTTAAACTCATGAACATTAAAGAAGATCTCCTTAATCAATTAACCATCGAAGGGTTTATAAAAGGCCGTATTTTTTGCATCTCAAAAAAGTTAAAAATCGAAAAGCAACCCTTTTCTAAGTTAGTGAATTCTCATAAAGAGAAACTAGAAACAACAGAAGTAAAAGACACCCTGCAAAATAGAGAAACCTTTCAGAGCGATACATTAATTGTGAGATAAGAATTGTTTTTTGCACGGATAATTAAAACACAATCTTAAAATTGCAACACTTAAAAAATTCCTACTCCTAGCGTGGATGCTAGATATCAGATTTTTTTGATTAGATTATCAACAGCTATATATCTGTTTAACATCTTTTTTTAACTTTGCAGTGCATTTTGAAAAATGTTTCTTGATGAGAAAATACCTCATTCCCCTAATCATTATTTGTTGTTCAATTAGCGTTGCAGGTCAGGACTACACCTCTAGGGGGGATGATATTCTCGTTCAAATCCGTCAGAATAAAACCAATCAAGGGAAAGTTACAATAAACCAGAATCCTCAAATAGAGCATGTTTTTAACCTCGATATTCTGCAAAGTGCAAGACAACCCGGCATGCATGGATATCGAATCAGAATCTACTTTGATTTAGGCCAAAAATCGCGTAAACAATCAGAGGGCATTGTAGGGGAATTCATGCAGAACTATCCTGGCATATCTGTTTACAGATCTTACATAAGCCCTTACTACAAAGTATCGGTTGGCGATTTTCGCACACGCGATAATGCCCTTAAACTTTACTATCAGTTACTTAAGGAATACCCAAAATCATTTATCGTACCCGAGTGGGTAAACTTCCCGCCACTCGAATAAATAATAAAATATGCAGAGAATAGTAGATATTCGAAAGCTGAAAGCAACCTCAAAAAAAATCCCTACGGATACAACAGAGTTAGCTTCGGTCGAATCGAATCTTCAATACTATCCTTTGAACTATTTCTTTGCAACGATGTTTCCATTTAACCAAACGTTATCAATCAGTTATAGAAATGAGCGATCAGATTAAACACGAGTGCGGAATTGCTTTGATAAGGCTTCTTAAGCCCCTAGAGTACTATCAGGTAAAATATGGGTCATGGAGATATGGATTGCAAAAGCTTTACCTGTTGATGGAAAAACAGCACAACAGGGGTCAGGATGGCGCAGGATTGGCAAGTGTGAAGTTTGATGTTGAACCCGGGCAACGATATATCGATAGGGAGCGTTCTAACTCACAATCATCTATTCGTGATGTTTTTGATGCTGTAAACAAAACGTTTAAAAAATACGAATCAAAGCCCGATTTAATTGACGATCCTGCTTGGGCAAAGCAAAACCTTCCTTTTGCAGCGGAACTATATCTTGGACATCTTAGGTATGGCACATTTGGCAATCATAGCATAGATTACGTTCATCCTGTGATGAGGGAGAACAACTGGAAATCGAGAACGCTAGTTGTAGCAGGTAATTTCAATATGACAAATGTTGACGAACTTTTCACGAAGTTGGTTAACCTTGGACAACATCCTAAGGATTATTCCGATACCGTTACTGTCCTTGAAAAAATTGGACATTTTCTCGATGAAGAAAATCAACAGCTTTTTAGGCAGTATAAAAACGAAGGAATTTCTAATAAGGAAATAACCAACCTGATTGCCGAGCATATTAGCATAAAAAAGACACTACAGGATTCAACTAAAGATTTTGATGGGGGCTACGCTATTGCGGGTTTATTGGGACATGGCGATGCTTTTGTTCTCCGCGATCCATGGGGCATTCGTCCTGCTTACTACTTTGCTAACGATGAAATAGTTGTAGTGGCTTCGGAACGACCTGTTATTCAAACCGTTTTGAATATCTCTGTTGATGATGTGAATGAAGTTAAACCTGGGCATGCTCTCATTATTAAGCGTGATGGCACAATAAGCCACGACGAGATAAGGGTTCCTCAAACCCGAAGTTCTTGTTCATTCGAGCGAATTTACTTCTCAAGAGGAACCGATAAGAGTATATATTTAGAAAGAAAGAAATTAGGAGAATTATTAGCTTTAAAAAGTTTAGAGGCTGTTGATTTTGATTATCGGAATACAGTTTTTTCGTTTATTCCAAATACAGCCGAAACAGCATTTTATGGAATGGTTAAAGGGGTTGAGGACTACCTAAAGATGGAAAAAAAGAGGTTGATTCTCGAAAAAGGAAAATCTATTACTGAGGATGAGTTGGACGAAATCATCTCAATGCGTCCACGGGTTGAGAAGGTTGCTGTTAAGGATATTAAACTACGAACTTTTATTTCGCAGGATAGTGGACGCAACGATTTGGTTGGACACGTATATGATGTAACCTACGGAATTGTCCGTAACGATGTTGATAATCTCGTGGTTATCGACGATTCGATTGTAAGGGGCACCACCCTGAGGGAGAGCATACTTAAGATCCTTGATCGATTACATCCAAGAATGATAGTAATTGTATCATCATCACCACAAATTCGCTACCCCGATTGCTATGGCATTGATATGGCAAAACTCGGAGATTTTGTTGCATTTAGGGCTGCAATCGAACTTTTAAAGGAAACGGGGCACGAGGGTGTAATCAACACAGTATATAAAAACTGTAAAGCGCAACAAAATCTACCCAAAGAAGTGATTATTAACTACGTAAAGGATATCTATAGGCCATTCACCGATGAGCAAATTTCCGATAAAATCGCTCAAATCTTAACCCCTAAAGGGATGAAAGCTCAGGTGAAAATAGTATTTCAAACAATTGAAAATCTTCATATTGCATGCCCAAACGATTTGGGCGATTGGTATTTTACAGGAAACTACCCAACGCCAGGCGGCAATAGGGTGGTAAACACCTCATTTATTAACTATATTGAGGGGCGGAATCAGAGAGCCTACTGATCCTTTTTCCGAAGTTTTGATTCGTGTTTAATGAACTTTCGGAGTTCATATTTTTCCTTGATATTTTTGAAGAAGCTAGCGATATGCCTTTCTACTTTATGATCATAGATATCGGAAATGGTAATCATAATTCCTGTTTCCTCAACATCACCAAAGAAAGGATTAATAACTGTTCCAAAAACCTTCATCGAGGGGCTGATATTCATATATGAGTTAATCAAGGGTGGAATTTTCTCACCTAAATGACGGATTTCGTGGGAGAGTATCTTATAATCCTCCTTGTATGAACTTCCATTAAATATTTTTGCAAGTTTCTCCCTATCCATTTCAACAACCATAGGATAGATAGGTGTTATTAGACCCTCTGTATCGCTAAAGTACTTTTCGAAAAAATAGAGTAGTAGATTACGGGAATCAAGGTTATAGTTACGGTACATTGTCACCTTCCCAAAGAAATATTTAATATGCGGATTTATGACAATCAATGCACCCAAACCATCCCACAGATTATCCAAAGCGTATATACCCTTTCCAAGCCTATAAATAGATTGATATTTTGGCTGTACGAATGACCGACCCAACTCTATCATGTGGGGCATATATTCTGCTATAAACTTATCGGAGAAATTAAAAAGATGCTTTGTTGATAGGTTTATCTCTTCACCTTTAGAAGGATCGACGCTATGGTAACGATAACCACCAACTATCTCCTTATCCTTTGGATCCCAAACAATTAGTTGTTTGTAACAGTTTGTGCAAGTATCGTATTCATCAATATCAATGCTCAGACCAGTACCACCACCGGCAGAACGGAAAGTCAATTCGCGAAGTCGACCAACCTCCCTCATAAGATTCGGTGAATCTGCGGCAGTAAAAATATAAAGATCGTTCCCTGCGTTGTTGGTATGGCGAACAAACTTATCGTGTGTAAGTTCTTGTTCTAGCAACTTTTTATCTACATGTTCAATGATCTGTTCCATCAACAAAAATTTGCTAAAAGTAACACTAATTCATGCTTATTGTTTTCTGCTTATCAAAATTATGAATTTTGAGCCATCTCATAAACACTGCTTTTCACCCAGTTTGCCCATCCTTGTGGGGGGAGTGAATTATCAAAATTTTTATATGGAATGGGTTTACCAATTTTCACGACAATGTTTTTCCCTTTTTGTTTGAACATCTCATCTACGAGATAAAGCATTTCAATATTTGCCTTGATTCCAAAGAAAGCCCTAAGTTTGGCTAGATTATAAAAGAAATTAGAGTTTCGACCGCTAAAATATATGGGCACAATATCGCGTTGATGTCTTAGCGCCTTTGTGATAAAACTCTTTTTCCATTCCAAGTCTTCAATTTTGCCTTTCTGTTTGCGGGAGCAGAGACCCGCAGGGAAATATAGTATTTGAGAACTAGAGGAGTACGCTTGCTCTAATGCACGTGCATTTTGCGATGATTGTGAACCATGTTTATTAACTGGTATAAAAATGCCATGAAGCTGCTTTAAATGCATTAGTAAATCATTCACAGGAAACTTTACTTCCGGATATTCTTGACCTAAAAGATGTATTAGAATCATACCATCCAGCCCACCAAGGGGATGATTTGAAGCGAATAGGTACCTACCATCTTGGCTAATATTTTCAATCCCTTCAACCTGATAGGATACATCCATATGTTTTAATACTGCATCAATAAATTCAACGCCCTGTTTTTGTCCATGCTGGGAGAGAATCTCATTAATCTCAGCTTGATGGATGATGCGTTTTATGTATCGAATAATAAAGTGAGGCAGGAATTTAATTAGGCGAGGACTTTTGCCTGCTATTACCTTCTCTACATCTATGAAATTCTCTTTTTCTTGCACAGAAACATCATTTATTATTAGCAAAGTTAAGAATCAAAAATTGACAAATGTGATAGAGAAAAAATCACCCAATAATTTTTGCCAACAAACACATATCAAAATATCTATCTCGGGCATAGTAGTAATCACGCATTATACCCTCGTTGATGTAACCATTCTTCTCAAGCACCCTTATTGATGCCTTATTTTGAGGGTCAACCAATCCATTTAAGCGATGCAATTTTAGTTCGGAAAAGCAATAGTTGGTAATAAAGTTAACTGCTGAGCTGGCAAAACCTTTCCCCCAAGATTCTTTAAGAAATCCATACCCAATTTCGGCTTTATGATTATCCTTATCAATACCAAATAGGCCACCATAGCCAATCTCTTTTCCAGTGCTCATTTCACTAAAAACCCACCAAATGGCTGTTTGTTCCGCCATTGATTTTAGGAATTTAGCAAGAAGTGCTTCAGCTTCATTAATCGTTTGGAAAGGTGTGCGAGGAACAAACTCTAAATTTTCAATGCTTGAGTTAAAGTTAAATAGCAAATTGATATCACTAGAATTTAGTAAGCGGAAGTCCAATTTTTCGAACATTTTATTGGAGTTAAAAGTTATAAAACGTTACTGTTTTGAACGTTCGACCCTAGAAGCAAAATATTTTGTATTGCCACGCCAAGGAAAGGACATATAGCGTTTAAAATAATGTAAATTTACCCTTTCGCCCGTTAATGCAACAGCCTCCAAATCTTTTATCACCTCTTTCTCCTTGCTTTCAACAGAAAAATCAAATGTTTCAGCAATTGGGCTTGCTCCCCTTAATGCGCCGAATGATTCAAGTCCAAGTTTTCCCTCGTATGTTTTAAAAATCATTCCCTTTTGGCTTATACGTAATATTTTTCCTGCCATTACTCCTTCCTCGTACTTGCCCCAGTATGTAAATGCGCAGATTCCAAGAAAAACTATTAAGGCAAGTATAATAATTCGTTTAACTATCTTCATATTCAGTAGGCTAAAAGTGTCTTCAAAGATAATAAATTTGGTGGTTTGGCATTATATCTTTCAACTAGAAAAACACAAAGAGAACTTAAGGCATTATTTTGCCAACCGCTCTTTAGCCTCATTTACAGAACACACAAATACTACCCTTCCATACCTATTACTTTCAAAAATAAAATCCTTTAAGCTCTTACTTGAGTATTTTGTAAAATCGCCAACTAAAGCAAGACGCACGCTATAAGTTGAAAACTTTTGAAGAATATCTCCGGCTATACCTGTCTTTAAATCAAAAAAAGCAGGAATCAAATTTTTCTCATGAATTATAATTCTGGTTGATCCTTGATAATTACAATTCCCCATTATATCTAAAACATCCTGCGTACTATTTATAATGATACTCTCAGAAATTATCTCAGCAATACTTATTCCGTTGATTTGGCTAATTTCTATTTTCATAGTTTATATTGTTATTGTGAGGATGAAAATGGCAACTACGTTTTTTTACTATAACTATTATTTCTTAACCTATTTATTTTCCAAGGCCAAATTTGAACTCAATTTTCCTGCAATAAAACCAGTTGTCCAAGCAGCTTGTAAATTATAACCCCCTGTAATTGCATCAATATCTAAAACTTCTCCGGCAAAATAGAGGTTTTTGCAAACCTTACTTTGCAGTGTATTATGGTCAATGCTTTGCAAACTAACCCCACCGCAGGTTACAAACTCTTCTTTAAATGTTGATTTTCCGCTTACAGCATAAATATCATTTGTTAATACACTAATCAATTTATTGAGTCCTTTCTTACCAAGTTCGCTCCATTTTTTCTTTAGGGAGAGTTCACTTTTCTCTAATAGGTACAGCCATAATCTCTCAGGCAGAGCGTAAGGTCGAATATTCGATAATAATTTATTGGAATGTTCATTAATAATGGCATTCATGTAATTAATGACTAAGTCATTATTTTGCTCGTAAACCCAATTTACCTGAACATTAAAGTTATAGCTCATCTCATTCAATACCCTTGCCCCGTATGATGATAATTTGAGAATTGCAGGACCACTCATTCCCCAGTGTGTAATAAGTAATGGACCTTCTGATTTAATTTTTGTGCCTTGAATACTCACCAAGGTATTTTCAACCACAATCCCCATCAATTCAGTAATTGGGTCTGACGGAATATTGAATGTAAATAATGATGGAACGGGGTTTTCAATTTTGTGTCCCAAAGATTCTAACCATTCCAATCCATCCCTTTTTGGAGAACCTCCAGTTGTAACAATTACCTTGTCAAAGATTTTAGGCTGGAATTCATCCTTAAGAAATACAAGTTCTAGCTGATTTTCTATTTGTTTTATTGCTTTTACACCATGTCCCAGTTCTATTTCAATTCCAAGTCTTTTAGTTTCTCCTATTAAACAATCGATTATACTTTGTGAGTTTTGAGATACTGGAAAAACACAATTATCACTTTGAGTTACTAAAGGAACGCCTCGCGATTCAAACCATTCGATTGTATGATTATTATTGAAAATGTGAAAGGCTTTTTTTAATAATCGTTCACCTCTGGGGTAAGCTTTGCATAATTCATCTATGGAATTGCAACCGTTGGTGACGTTACATCTTCCTCCGCCAGATATTTTAACTTTTGATAAGGGTTTTAGCGATTTTTCAAAAATTACAACCGTAGCATTTGGATAATTTTCCTTTGCTGCAATTGCAGCAAAAAAACCAGCAGCACCTCCTCCAATTATCCCAATTTTCATTTAAACTCCCAGACAATTAATTATATACGATTCGCCCATTTCTGTTGCTATTTGTTAATAATATTTTGATTGAATCGCTATTGCAGTTCTTTTTTTATCAGTTCAATTTTAGTATGATTTTCGAAAGAGAAGGTTGAACTTTTCTTTTCAACATGCTCATAGAGAGCTAATATCTTTTTTAAAAGATCTGCCTTTTTCGCTTTTTCATAATTCAGGTCGTCCAGCATTTCATAAATAATATCTGCATAAACCCCGATAAGTTTATAATCGGGTGTCATTTTTTCAAGTTTCTCAATTATCTCTTCTTCAGATAAAGACAGAATTTCGGAAAGATCTAAATCGAGTTCTGTTTTAAGCGTTTGGTTTACAATCTCTATTCCCTGTTCGGTTTTTCCTTGTGTTTTCAGACTTATCAAATCGGCTAAGAGTTTTCCTAAAACTCGCCCAAGTTCATCGATTTGTTTTTTTAGATAATCACGGTATACCATAAGGGTAAAAAGTGTAAGTTATTTTGACTAATTGGACTGTAATAGCAAGATGTAAAGATCTAAAAGACAATACAAATAGTAACAGTTTACTTACCATAAAAGTAAGCAATTTTTGATAAATCTATCGAGGATCAGTTTTTAGCCAGAAAAAGAGAGGTTATGTTGAAACGATTTAATGTATTTATTCGAATTCGTTTATTATTTCTTTAATTCCTTCAGGGATTGTTGTTATTTTAAAATTAGGGAAATGTGTATTGAATTTTGTACAGTCAAAAATATAATCCTGCTCCCATTGGTACAGCAGTTCAATTATCTCTTTAACAAAGGGATTAAATAACCCCACTATTTTAATCATCTCTTTTTTGAGAATGGTATATTTTAACTCTTTCCCTTTTATAGATGAACACTGAGCAATAAATTGTTTTGTGGTCATTCTATTTGTATCACAAGGTAAATGCCATGTTTGATTATAGGCATCTGGGGTATTTCCTAATAAAGCGGTAGCTTTAGCTGCATCGGGAGAATAAATCAAGGTTCGTAGAGTGGAATCGTTCAATAGCACTTGCAGTTTTTTACCTTTTTTGATATTGTAAAATATGGTTGAATTTGTTCCACTATTAGTATTGTGAGGACCATAGAATTCGGGTGCTCGGCAAATCATTGCCGTAATTTGATTGTTTTTAATTTCATCTAAAAGCATTTGGGTAATTACACCTCTTACTTTACCCTTGATGCTAACGGCATTAAAAGGTGTTTCTTCGGTCATTGTTCCTTTTACCTTACCGTACATGTAAACGTTATCGAAAAATACCAATTTAGCATGGTGTAACTTACAAGCATCAATAACATTTCGCATCACTATAGGCCACTGTTCGTGCCATATTTTTGAGTTGTACGGTAAACCAGCAGTGAGATAAACAATTTCGGATCCTTTTACAGCAATTGAAGTTTGACTGGGGTTTAGTAGATCAGCAGACACCAGTTCGTCCGTATCATTAATCTTTTTGGGATTTCTGCTTACCAAGCGAATATCCTTTGTGTATTTTGAATGAAGTTCTTTTGCAAGCTCACTTGCAATAATGCCATTGGCACCGAGTATTGTTTGCATGGGGTTATTTATTTTTATTCAGTGGAGTTGTTGGTTGGCTTTGCTTTCCAGAAAATCAACCTATTTTTTATTTTAGCTATAAAATCCTTACCAATTAAGAATATGCTTAGATAAAACAGAATTTCTCCGGCAACTAAAAGCCCTGTAATTACCCCTGCAATTGTACCTTTTGAAAAACCAAACCAGGGAACAACCAGTATCAACCCAAATAAAATACAGGAAATAGCTAATAGTATATAACCAATTGTTTTAGTCATTTTTTAGGCGTGCCATAAATTTTAAAGGATCCTTATATCAACATAATTTAAGTAGTTAAGTTTATTCGAGGAATAAAAAATTTTATAAATTTCTTCTTGTTAATAGTGAGATTCTATTATAAATAGTAAAATATACTTAAATTGCAGTAGTATATTTAGATACAGGGTAGAATTGCTAACAAAAAATCAACCTGTTTTATTATAGGATAATTGATCTCATAAATTACTGTTAAATCAAGCATCAATAACGTTAAACACGCACCCATGTATACAATTAGTAAAGGCCATCTTTTAGCTAATTATTGTTTATTAATTATGCTTCTGCTAGTTGCAAAAACCATAACTATGGCTCAATCTGTAGATCTTGGTTGGAAAGGATCAGCGATGATGCCTCTAAATTTATTTACAGATAAAGATAGATGGATTTGCAACTTTAATCAGGGGGCAAGAGATTCTGGCTATATAACCACCAATGATACCTGTGTTTTTCTACACTGGAAATTTGGTTCAGGGAAAAGAGACAAGTTTGTACAGTTTTATCAGGTAATGAGTCCAACCATCTCATTATCCGATAAGGATATATTTGGCTTTGATGTTAAAGGATCAAAGTGTGATACAAGACGTAACATTCAACTCAAATTTGAAGATGGTACCATTCAGGGCACCTATAAATGGGACGGATTAGCTAGTATTACCAGATGGTGTGAGAGCGTTTCAGTTCTTAAAAAACAAATAGGGAATGGCGGAAGCATTAGCTGGAATGCCGTAAAGGTTATATCGTTCGAGGTTAATTCTGGAGCATCAGATAATGATATATTGCCCGATTCGGGTACGATAGCATTCAAAAAACTTAAAACCGATTCTGCTGCATCTTGGGTACGTGCAACCTCCTTTGAAACGCTTAACGATTCCAGTGTGTTACCTATAATTGCTAAGCAAGCCTTAAAAGCAATTCTCAATCGTCAAAATAGCAATACAGGCCTTTTTTGTACCTGGCTCGCGGATAAAGTCTCCTATCTATATGGGCAAGGACTTGTTCTAAAAATACTTTCTTCGGAGGGGCAGTGGGAGAATTCAAAACCAGTAGATTCATGCTCCAGAGCTGCAGAAAAATTGGCGCTATTTCTAGTTAAAAATCAAGATAAACTTGGTTTCTGGCCAAGAGCTTGGAAAACCGAAACAGGGGATATTATTTATAATCTTGAGGGTGATGGAACAGTATGGATGGGTGATTTTCCCTGGATTATTACAGGTTTACAGAATTACTATAATAAGTCAAAAGATAAAAGGGTAATAATTGCCATTGAAAAAGCAAAATTCTTCCTGTATAACTTAATAGACAGCGATGGGAAATTCTACACAATCAACCCGCTAACTAAGGTGAAGTATGAGGTTTCAAGCGGCGAAGCTTATACCGCGGCAATACTCAGTGTCAACGAACTTGGCGACTCGTCTAAAGCGAATAAAATGTTGCAATATATTGACAGTAAAACATGGGATACAGAATTAAAATACTGGCAGGAAGCAATAAATGCTCCTCGTGTAGTGCTATTTGCCAACACATGGCTTTCTGCATTTTTTAAGAAAACGTCTGATGCACAAAAGTCTCTGGATGCACTTTCCTTTTCGGGGAAAGTACTTTATACCAAGGGACCAAGTGATCCTGCCGGATTTGATGGGATTGGGCCAATTGCAACGTGGTATGAAGGAACGTTATCTTACATCTGTGCAGGAGGAACTGGTAGTCGTTCACTCTTCTACAATTTAGTTAACCATCGCTATCCCGATGGAACAGTACCTCATTATAACGACTCTGTTAGTGTAGCCGGAATTTGGGCGGTTAAATGGTCGAGTCTTGATGGTACATCATGGCTCTACTATGCAGCATCAAGAAAATCCCCATTCGACAGGTTAACCACTTTAGATACTTGCAAAACTGAACCAAAAAAAGTATTAATGCACTACATGGGATGGTTTGGTACTGGTATAACAGGCCAACATTGGTCATGTGGTCAGCCCAGAAAACCTCTTATCGATTATTACGATTCAAGAAGTTGGACAACATCGCTTTACCATATATTATTGTCTTGGTCATGCGGAATTGATGGGTTGGTTATTAACGTAAAAGATGACTTTGACGAGCAAAGCCTTAAGGTACTAATGCCTACAATTAATAAAATCAGGGATATTGATAGTACAGATTTTAAATATGAATTTGCTATCAGCTATGATGATCAGGGAATGGATAAAAAAGAACCATTGGATACTGCTTTAAGAAAAATTTCGTACTTACGTGATTATATCCTTCCGAATACATCAAATTACCTGTATTATTATGATAGACCGGCAGTTTTTGTATTTAATTATCCAAATAAATTTTTAACTGCAAAAAATTTTTATGACGTTACAAGTAGCATATTTACTGAAAAACAACCAATTATTCTGTGGAATGAAATAGAAGCAGATGCTATCGATTATATTAATTCTTCATATCCTTGGGTTGGCCCTGATAATACCGGATGGTATGCAAATGGCAAGAACTGGGGGAGAAAATATTTGCAGTGGTACTATCCTGAAGTAAATCAATATGGTTTAAACCTCAATTTTACTACCGGAGGCGTTTGGCCTGGTTTTGATGACAAGAGTAATAATTGTTGGGGAGAAAAGAATAGATGGATGGATAGGCAGAATGGAACTATATACGATTCAACATGGACATTTGTGAATAATTACCAGTCCCCCTTACCATTAAAATGGGTAATTATTGAGACCTGGAATGATTGGAACGAGGGTACTGAAATTGAGCCTAGCAATGAATTCGGTTATAAATATCTTAAATCGACAATTAAAAGCATTAATGATTTTAAAAACACAAATATTTCCTTAGATACTTGTAAATTTGAGGCTGCAAGAAAAATCTATGAAGCATCAAGATTGATTGAACTTAAATTACGTGATTCGGTAAAACATTATCCCGATCTTAAACTTGCAATTAAAAATTTAATACTAAAAGATTGTTCCAATGCCATATCTTTTGCTGAAAATATAATATCGAACATCAATGAAAACAGCATTAGCGGAATAAAAATATACCCAAATCCATCTAACAATAAACTTAATATTGAGTTAAATGATATTAAGCAATCAACAATGCGGGTTATTGGTATTAAAGGGGATATTATGCTTACCAAAATAATAAATAGGCAATTTGAAACTATTGATATATCTAATTTGCCGAAAGGGGTTTACTTTATTCAAATATTACAAGAACATAAATCTTTCGTAAAAAAGATAGTTCTAAACTAATATCATACAACAGACTTTATATAGATTAAGCATCAACTGTTGTACCTAAAGTTTACTCAAAAACTTTATCCTTCGGAAAAGAAGGTAAACCCTAGAGTTCCGAACTTTTTAAAAAGTTCGGAACTCTTATCAAACTCAAACGGCTTAATCTGTATAATGGCTAATACTACTTTTGTAAGTTTTAAACTAGCGTGATTATTAATTGATTTAAGATTACTACTAATCGAGAATTGGGTTGGTGGATACCATTAAAAGTTATTGAAAAAATCTATCATTAACTTTGAATAATTAGTAAATCCTGTTAGCGGTAATGTTTCCGATTTGTCATAAATGTCATGATATGCTTGAATTCCGCCTAGGGTATAAATATAATAAGAGGGTACACCTTTATCATAAAACAGACAATGATCGCTATTGCATGCAGCACCCCTGATTTGAACAGATTTCAAATAGCTATTCTTTTCATTTAAGCGTGTAAGTATATCAAAATAGGTCTTAAATACACTACCGTTTACAACTTTAATACCATCGTCACCTGTACCTGCAAGATCAAAATTGACTAAAAACTTTATCTTCTTCAAATCGAATAATGGGTTATCGACAAAATATTTTGCTCCAACAATGCCAATCTCTTCAGCCGATAATGCAATAAATACAATAGAGTATTTGGGAGGATTGGCTTTAAAATGTTTGGCTAAGGTTAGCAGCATTGCTACGCCACTTGAATTGTCATTAGCTCCCGGGAAATATGTTTCTGATCCCATTTTTCCTAAATGATCATAATGCGCCAGTACTACTAGAAATGAATCAGGCTTTTCCTTCCCTTCTACATAGCCAATTATATTTTGTGTTTTATATTTTATTAATGATGCATCGATCTCTATTTTTCCCTTCTTTAAAGTAGCGATGTCATACCCATTATTAACAGTAAATGATGGTTTGGATGATTGAGTTGTTGAGGTGCTCCACGTTAATTTCTCACTTGTTACTATAATTGTCCCTGAAGAAGGAACGTTAGGGCTGTATTTTAGAAAATTTATGATATCTTCTACTTTTTGTTTCTCTTCTTTTTTAACAGTTTTAAAATCTCTTTCATTTATAATCAAAATCTTACCTGTTGAGGATTGTATAGCATTTCGAACCTTATTGTCGTCTAACAGGTCTTGTTTGTTGATAATATATACTGAAAATTCACCATTCAATGATGGGGATGATGGATCTACAATAAAATCCTTCCCTGCCACTAATTTAGAGTTGTCAAATGCTAGTTTCATGCTTTTGGGGAAAGTATTTACATCAATCTTAAAGGGTTGAAAATAACCCTTCTTAAATGGGTTTAATCCAATTTGAGAATATTGATCTTTAATATAATTTGCAGCAATTCTATTTCCATCCTCAACATAGCCTCGTCCTTTAAACTCAGGAGAAGCGAGTGTCTTTACAACCTCTTTAGGGTAATCAACATCTTGACCTATCAAATTAAGAAAGATAGAAAGAGCTAATGAAACTGCAATAATTTTTTTCATATTTTAACTATTCATAATTCAATTTGCCATAAAGGTAAATTATTTCCATTAAATCGATGAGGAGTATTTTTTATCTCTATATTAGACATTAGACTTTATATAGATTAAGCATCGGTTGATAAATTTAGCATTGATAATCAGCATGGTTATAATCTAATCAATATAATGTCTAATATGAACACCCACGTTTTTAAAGTTGTATTTAAAAACTGTGGGTGTTTATTATTGTCTAAACCTTAAACCTTCCCTGAATACTTTTCAGGGTTATCACCAAAACTTGTAATATTTAATGTTGCTTTTTCTCAAAGTAAGTAAGCGATAAAGCAATTAACTTGTAGGAAACATATAAAATTACTGGAAGGCATGCCAACCAAAGGATTTGAGTAATCATAATTTTTAATTTTAATGGTTAATAAACATGTTCCTTTTCCATATCGTTAGCATCTAACTTTTTACTGTTCATTGCTCTCCATACGTATACTATGTAAGCTAACACGAAAGGGATAAACAATGAAACATAGCTCATTGCAGTGAGCGTATAGTGACTCGAAGAGCTATTAGCAATGGTTAGAGAGCTCTGTAATTCGGCAACTGAAGGGTAGTAAGCAGTGTTATTGAAACCAGCCAAAAGGAACAATGAAAAAACGGCTAAAACAGTACCAATTCCTGCAAACCATATAGCTTTGTTGCTATATTTTACAAACGAAACTATTGGCATAATTATGCCCATTAAAACTAAAACTACACCTGCTAAAAATAATAAGGCTACTAAAGGCATATCAATTAAATTGATAAAATACTTGTAGGATTGCATAAATACTTCACCCGTTACTGGGTTTACCGCAAAACCATCTTTAAGCATTAGCATTCCTGTAAATAGCAGAAAAAATACTAGGAATGGAATTGCGTTATACCATAGCTGTTTTTTTACCTTCTCAATAATTTCAGAATTGTCAATAGCATTCATGAAATAGAGTAAAGCCAAAACGCGTGATAAAAAGAATACTGCCAAACCCAACGACAGGTTTTGAATATTTAAAGCAGCCTCAAGACCACGCGAAGCCATTGTCCATTGCGAATGATGTTCGTTATCAATAGTGAAGTTTGAACCAGTAAAAAATGTGCTAACCGCTGCACCCAAAAGTATAGTGCCTAATAGTCCATTCAAAAAGAGGAAAGCGTCGAAAACCCTTTTGCCAAGAACGTTTTCAGGTTTTGAGCGGAACTCATAGGCAACGGCCTGAATAACAAAAGCAAATAGGATAACTATCCATACCCAATAAGCACCACCAAAGCTTGTGCTATAAAATAAAGGGAAAGATGCAAAGAAAGCCCCTCCAAATGTTACCAATGTAGTAAAAGTGAATTCCCATTTACTGCCAACGGTATTAATTATAAGACTTCTGGTAGTGTCCGTTTTACCCAATTGGTAAATGAGTGTTTGTCCGCCTTGTACAAATAGTAAAAATACAAGTAGGGAGCCCAGCAGAGATACTAGAATCCACCAGTATTGCTGTAATGCGATATGTGATAAAGTTTCAAACATTATTCGTTTCCTCCATCTTTAGGACCAATTTTAATTTGTTTTAGCATAATCTTGATTTCTGCAATTAGCAATATCGTGAAAATGATGGCAAAAAGGGCGAAAGTTATTTTTACCGAACCAACATTTATATTTGAAACAGCAGTTATGGCAGGCATTAAATCCTGAATAACCCAAGGTTGGCGACCAACCTCTGTAACTGCCCATCCAAGTTGTGATGCAAGATATGCTAATGGTATACTGATAATAGCAGCACGGAAGAACCAGCGTTTATTTTCCAAGCGATTGCGAAATAGAAAAATCAAAACAAGTACAAAAAGAACAACAAACCAGAAACCAAGGGCAACCATTATACGGAATGAATAAAAAGTTAATTTAACAGGAGGTACTATTTGTTTGGCATCGGTAAGGTAGCCATAGCCAAAGTAATTGTAATTTGCATTTAATATGGAAAGAGATTCTTTCGCTTTATCATAATCTTTAGTTTTTTTGGCAGTATTATAATCTCTTAAAGTTTGTATTGCTATTTTACCTTTTTGGATTTTTTCAGAGGCAGATATAATGCCGTGTTCGCTATTGCCTTGCACTATATCTTTAATACCTGGAACATATGCATTAGCATCGAGAAATGCCATAGAAGACAAGAAGTTTGGTATTTCGAGTTTAAATGCAAAATCTTCTTTAGCCAAACTATCGGTATTATTGTTTTTAAGAACCCCAAAAACTACAAGCGGAGCCTTACGTTGTCCCTGATAGATATTTTCCATTGCAGCGAATTTCATGGGTTGATGCTTTGCCATTAATCGTGCAGAATGGTCGCCTGTAAGGATGATGAATAATGACGTAATTAAACCAAAAACTGCGGCAACCAAAATGCTAAGCTTAGCAAAACGTATTTCGCGATTTTTTAGCATATACCAAGCGCTAACTCCTATTACAAAAACAGCGGATAATACATAACCAGACGAAACGGTGTGTAAAAATTTGTTGATAGCCACTGGTGAAAAAAGCACATCCCAGAAATTGGTCATCTCGTTACGGGTCATATCGGGATTGAAGTGCATGCCAACAGGGTATTGCATCCACGAGTTTGCAACCAGAATCCATAGTGCAGAAAGATTTGCGCCTATAGCGGCAAGCCATGTAGAAACCAAATGAAATTTTTTGCTGACTTTGTTCCATCCAAAGAACATAACTGCAACAAAGGTGCTTTCGATGAAAAATGCCATTATCCCTTCAACAGCAAGCGGAGCACCAAAAATATCGCCAACAAACCATGAATAGTTTGACCAGTTGGTACCAAACTCGAATTCGAGTATAATACCAGTTGCCACACCAATAGCGAAATTTATACCGAAAAGGGTCATCCAAAACTTGGTAATTCGTTTCCATTCTTCGTTTCCAGTTTTAACGTAGAGTGTTTCCATAAAGGCAACAATAAACGAAAGTCCTAGAGTTAGAGGCACAAAACACCAGTGATAAATGGCCGTAAGGGCAAATTGAGCCCGAGACCAATCAACCAGAGTAGGGTCATAAAGTTGTGTCATAAATTAACTGTATTAGGTTTAGGTTGAAAAAATTGTATAAAGGAATAATTCGAAATTCAAATTGATTTCAAAAGCCTAAAGTATATAATAGGTGTGTAATAATTTAAATTAGAGATATTACAAAACTATTACATGTATCAAATCTATATTTTGAATTGATACATGTAAGTATTACGTATTGATTTTCAATACAATATCGGATTATTGTTTTGTCATGCTGAACGAAGTTAAGTATCTAACTTTTAGATAATTAAATCCTTCACTTCGCTCAGAACCGAGCTTGCGAGTTCGGCGGAGCCAATAACACCTTACATAGAATTGACGTTAATTACCTTCTATTTTGGCCGAGCGATTAAACGAGTAAAGCAATCAAAGGGTGATGGGAAATAAATGGAGTGGATAAGTTTAGAAACTCAAAATATAACTTCTTAAATCAATTGAATCGGATAGATTCATTTTTTTCTTTAACCGAACCCTGCTAATTTGAACCGATGAGGCTTTAATATTAAAGAAACGTGCAATCTCTTTTGTTTCGAAATTCATTTTTATGCAGGCACAATGTTTGATATCGTTTGATGATAACATTGGGTGTATTTTCTTGAGTTTACTAAAAAAATCAGGATGTACCTCTTCAAAGTTGGCTATAAGCATTTTCCAGTCTTTATCCAATTGTTTATAGCTGTTAATGATATCAAATATCTTCTTGAACTCCTTTTGGCTTTTTGAGAATTTCTTATCGGTGAGAGTTTTAGTTAAAACACTTTCTATTTCGGACAGGATTGTATTCTTTTGATTCATGTATAAAGCATCAGCAGCAACCTGCTTCTGTTTTTTCTCTTTTAGAACATCGGAGGTAATATCGATTAATACGGTTTGCACATATTTCTGGCAATTAATCGTATTGTTTACTAAATCGAGTCTGATATAACGAATATCACCATTGCTATTTAAAATCCTTAGTTTTTTAACTAACGGTGAAGGAACGTTGTTGTCTTTTAATTTTAGGGATAGCTCTTCGGCAATTTTTCTATCATTTGGGTGGAATAATCCAACAAAACCAATCTTCTCGAAATCTAATAAGGATTTGAGTCCAAGCCAACTCATAGTGGTTTTATTGATGTAAACAGGTTTGTTGTTCTGCGTTAGAATAAGCCCTAACGGAGCATTTTCGGCAAGCATTTTATATTTCTGACGCTCATCAAATATTTGCTTCTCAAGATTTGAGATATGGGTTATATCCTGTAATACGCCAAAGAATTTTTTGTTTTTAGTTACTGGATCTATTCTGACTTCGCCAATTCCGCGAACAGTTTTCTCCTTATCATTGGCATCGATAATTCTGAAGATAAAATCAAATTTTTTCTTTCCGTTATAGGTAAGTTGAAGCAATTGCTTAACCTGCTCGGAATCCTCATGGTGAATATATTTGACAAAATTTTCTTTGTGCGATGTTTGATTTTCGCTGTAGCTATGCCCAAAGATATTATAAGCTCCGTGCGACCATATTTGAAGCCCTGTGGTTAAATCGCTTTCTATATGACCAAATGAATTGGCAATTTCAGCACGAATTTGTCGAGCATGACTCCGCTCCAGTTCATTCTTTGTGTTTTCTTTTTCGGTAATATCAGATCTGTACTCGACAAAACCTGTTAGGGTTCCATTATCATCGAATAATGGGGTGTGCCTTACCATCCATATTCTATTATCATTAAGGGTAACAATCCTCTCTGTAGGTACGAATACACGGCTAACTACGGGGCAATTCATACAGGGCTTATTATTGTTAAACCATACATTATGACATAATTCACCAATGTAAGAATCATCCTTTATGTTAAGTTGCTCCTTACCAGCATCGTTGAGCCATATAATGTTGTGGTTGATGCTATAAAAAGCAATAACTTCTTTAAATGAGTTGAGAATATCGGTGCGAAGTTTTTCTTCAACCTGTAATGCCGTATTATACTCCAAATCGGGAGTAATATCGCGACTTATAATGAGCGTTGCTGGTTTTTTATTGTAAACAAAAGGAATCAGATTACTCTCAGTATCGAAAAAAGTCTTATCGAATCGGATATTTTTTAGGTGTACAGGCGTAATGGGTAAATTAGATGTAGTTGCCAGACGATCGATTACGATATATTGATGATCGGCATGTATTGTATCAAGAATATTTTTTCCAATAATATCAGCAGAACTTGTGCAGCGCAATAATTTTAAGCCTTTTGAGTTTATAAAAACAAACTTCCCTTCCTGAATAACTGCTATATAATTTGTGGAGTTTTCAACAATAGAATTATAAAACTCTTTGTTTTCTTTCTTTAGTTGGGTGCTTACTATTTTAAGCTCTTTGTTTAAAGACTCAAAATTATTTATCAGTAAATTGAAGCGTTCCATCCGGCATTATTTAATGTCAAAAATAATTGAAATAATTAAAAAATAAGTTTATTTTACATGAAGAATGGTTTAATGTTTGTGTACGAAAATACCATTCAGATAAATGGATTTGGAGGTTGAAGTTAGTTTCCGACAACTTTTTTACCTGCCGTTTCCTCTTTGGATTAACTGTCGTTGGGCATTATAAAGTTTTATGTTTTATTTTAATTTTGATAATTCTTAAACACTAAAAGGTATGAAATTCATAATCTCAATAATTACATTGGTATTTACCTTGCAAGGTTTTTCTCAGGATAATTATTATGATTATTCACAGAGAGAGAAAGAGGTGGTATTCTTAGATAATTTTGATAACAATAATAATCGTTGGTGGCTTGGTGACAATTCTGAAGCGCTTTCTAGTGTTGAAAATGGATACCTTACTTTAGAATGGAGAGGAAAATCTCCTATTTGGTATAGCCTTAACGGAATTATTTTTGATTTGACTCAGGATTTTGAAATTGAAACCCTTATAAAACAAACAGGCGGGACTAAGGGAAATCTATTTGGGTTAATATTTAACAAATCGGATAAAGGTGAATGTGGGTTTATTGTAAACTGCAACAGCGAGTCGGTTGTTTATCAGGATAAAATTAACGAAACCAGAAGGTTTATAAAAGATGGGGGAGAGTTTATTCCTAATATTAGCGTTGTATATAATGAATTTACTAAGCTAACTATTAGAAGAACAGGCGACCAATTCTCCTTTTTTGTAAATGAAGTCTTACTAAAATCTGGCCCTATTACTGAATTTAATTCAAATCGTATTGGTTTCCAGATATGGTATAACTCAAGAATTTGTGTTGATTATTTGAAAGTATCATATTTAAGAAAGGCAAAGGAAATAATTGTACCTGAAATTGCAGATAACCTAAAGAATAAAGGCAATAAGCAATCCATAATAAAATCTGATGTTGATGTAAATATTCCAGAAGTTGCAAAGCAAAACTCCGATAGGTTTGCCCTGATTATAGGTAATGAGGACTACTCATCAAAGCAAAAGGAGATAAACACCGAGGCTAATGTTGAATTTGCTCGAAACGATGCAACCATCTTCAAGGAACATGCTATTAAAGTGCTGGGCATCCCTGAGGAAAATATTACATTCCTACTTGATGCAACACTTGGGGAGATGAGCCAAGGAATTGACAAGCTAAATAAGATTATTAAAGTAACCGAAGGAACTGCTGATGTATTTGTTTACTATGCCGGACACGGGCTACCCGATGAGAATACTAAAGAGGCCTATTTAATACCTGTTGATGTGAATGGTACCAATTTGATCTACGCAATTAATTTAAACACTTTATACTCAAAGCTAACTGAATTCCCAAGCAGAAGAGTTACAGTATTTTTGGATGCCTGTTTTAGTGGAGGAGCCAGAAATCAAGGATTGCTTTCGGCTCGTGGAGTTAAAGTAAAGCCCAAAGAGGATGTTCTAAAAGGTAATTTAGTTGTGTTTACTGCGAGTTCAGGTGAGCAAAGCTCTTTACCCTACAAAGCCAAAAACCATGGCTTATTCACCTATTTTTTGCTAAAAAAGTTTCAAGAAACAAAGGGGGATGTAACATACAAGGAGCTATCCGATTATTTGAATAAATCCATTAAGTTGAATTCAATTCTAATTAACGATAAAGAGCAGCTTCCACAAACAAATACAAGCATAGATATTCAAGCCGAATGGATGAATTGGAAACTTAATTGAAAATTCTATGGTAAACGAAAATCCATATTTGAACGAATTGAATAAGAAAACCGATGATGAATTATTCGATATTATAGCAAATACAGATGAATCCGAGGATCCATTTATGCATGAAGCGGCTATAAGCATTGCATTAGAACGTGAATTAATTACTGAATATCAAGCAAAACATCTACTTGAAGGAAATATTGCAGTATTAGAGTACAATCCTGAAAATATTGATAACCAGGAATTAGAAAAGGAAGCACAGGAAAGTCATGAAAAATCTAAGGAGAAGAATAATGTAAGATTTGGGTTATCATTAATGGGAGGAGGGGCACTTCTTATATTGTATTTTTATAACGGTGGATTGATATTTCCTGTTAAAACGCTAATAATTGGAATAACTTCCATGTTTGTGGGAATAGTTCTTTTAATTATTGGTCTTATTGAAAAGAATAGAAGAAAAAACAATACCGAAGAGAACATTGACTGAACCCTTTTTGCTGAAATTTAATTTACAAGAACCTCTAAACTTAGCTTTCTATTTTTTCATTTAGAAGTAGGTTAACGGCATCCTTGAATGAACCTGCTAGAATAACATTGCCTGTATTGACAAAGAAAATCTCATCTGCATTTTCAATGGTGTTTAAGCGGTGGGCAATTATTACCCGGGTGGTCGATGATGGAAGTTTCCTTAGTATTTCGTCAAGCAATTGTTCTGTAATAGTGTCGATATTTGCAGTGGCTTCATCAAGAATAAGTAATTCTGGTTTTCGAAGTACAGCTCGCATGAATGCGATTAGCTGTTTTTGTCCTAGACTGATACCATCTCCAGTAGTTTGAACCTTTGTATCAAGCCCTTGATCGAAACGTTCCAATAAGCCCGCCAGTCCAGCTTCTGAAATAACTTCTGCCAACTGTTTGTTAGAGAGATTTTTGTATTCGACATTTCCGTATAGAATATTATCACGCACAGTTCCTGAAAACATAAAAGGGTCCTGAAGAATAAATCCAATCTTATGACTACGTTCTTCGGGTTTATATGATCGTATATCTTTGCCATCAAGAAGGATAGAGCCCTTTGTGGTATCATATAATCTTGCAATAAGTGATGCTATGGTAGTTTTACCCCCACCTGTAGGGCCTACAAACGCATAGGTTTTCCCTTGTTCCAAATCGAAATTTACTTCATACAATACCTCTTTACCATTTGGATATTGAAATGATACATCTCGAAAAGTTAGGTATGATTTACTCTCCTCGTTTTTAACATCTTCCACGATATCTAAATTGTTTTCGAATGATAATAGCAGTGAAATTCGATCCCAGCCGGCCAAGGCTACCTGAAAACTGGCCCACAAAGTTGCTAATTGACGTAATGGGTTGTAAAAATTATTTATATAAGCAATAAAACTAATAAGCAGACCAAGGGTAAATAGTCCTTTTGTAATTAAATAAATCCCAAAAGAAAGCACAATCATCTGACCAATATTAGCAGCCAAAGTATATATAGGCATAAAAACAGTATTGGCAAAACCTGTTTGAATCGACTGTGCATAATTTTCTTTATTAACCTTTTCGAAACGTTTACGGAAATAATCGCGACGATTGAAAGCGATAATTACCTTAAAATTTGCGAGACTCTCCTGCACCTCTGCGCTAAGAGTCCCGGTTGTTTTCATGCTGGCCGCATTTCGGCTTTTTACCCAGGGCGAAATACTCTTGGTAACGAACCACATCATTAATGCTGGCGATAATGCTGCAATACCTAAGGGGAGATTTATGCTTAGTAGAAAAATCCCTGCCCCAATCATTATAATAAGACTTCCAATAAATTGCATTAATGATTGTGAGAAAAATTGGTTTACCTTATCGGTATCATTATTAATACGAGATATAAGATCGCCGCTCTGGTTTTGATTAAAAAAATCAACTGGAAGTTCTTGGAGTTTGTTAAACACTGCGTTACGCAAGCTGAATAGCATACGTTGCCCGATGCCTCCCATCATACGCATTTGAATATAGTTTAAAGCAAAAGCAACTATGTAAACTGATAATAGAATTGAGGCAAACACCAGTACTCCATGGAACTGTTTGGTTTGAATATATTTGTCGATAGTATGTCCAATTAGGTATGGCCCAAGCAAACTGAATCCAGCATTGATAAGAATAGCAATAAAGGCTATAGTTAAGTTGCGACGCTCTTCACCAATAAGAGCAATCAATTTTCGGAGCGATGCAAGGTTCGATTTCTTTTGCTCCGTTTTATTTGATGCTTGGTGTAGGTTATAGTTCATAGTGATGTGTGCTTCGTTGTGAGCTATAAATTTGAATATATTCAGGCGAACTCTTCTTTAACTCCTCGTGCGTACCAGTTGCAATAACTTCACCCTCCATTAAAAGAATGATTTGTTCGAAATTCTTTACCGATGCAATTTTTTGAGTAATTGATACAAGGGTCAAATCCGGGTAATTATTTTCAAGGTTACAAAGAATTTTATTTTCTGTGGTTCTATCAACGCGTGAGGTAAAATCGTCGAGTAAAAGAATTTTAGGATTTATAGCAAGCGCACGTGCCAACATGATACGCTGCTTTTGTCCACCAGAAAGGCTGGTACCGCGCTCCGATACAATTGTATCAAGCTTTTGAGGGAGCGATTCAATAAAGTCTGTTAGTTCGGCAGTGGCAATGGCTTTCTCCAATGACTCGTTTGTTACCCTATCGTTGAAAGCAATATTTTCACGAAGGCTCATGTTAAAAATCACGCTATCCTGAAAAACAAAACCAATTTGACTGTGGAATAGTTCCTTTGTATACTTATCCATATTTATACCATCAAATTCTATTGAGCCTGAACTAGGAGAAATAAGATTTGTAAGTAAATATAGCAGTTGACTTTTGCCTGCTGCTGTGGGTCCTAATATGGCGGTTCTGCTTCCTGTTTTTATCGAAAATGAAACATCCTTCAATATAGGTTTTTCCTTATAAAACAATGAAACGTTTTTAAGCTCAATATCACCCTTTATATCGCTATTAATAGTTCCAGTTTCAACTTCTTCGGGTGCTTTAAGAACCTCGTATACCCTCATATAGGAGGCCGAAGCTTGAGCAATGATATTACTCATAAAACCAATCATTAGAATAGGGAAAATTAATAGCATAATATAACTGTAGAATGCAGCAAAATCTCCTAATGACATACTACCAACCATTACAAAATGTCCACCCATAACCAGTATTGTAACCAAAGACAGATTGGCTACAAACTGAATTACCGGGACTAATGTGGCAAATAAGCGTAGAATGGATAATCCCAAATTACGAGATTCCATATTTGTCTCCAGAAATCTCATGCTCTCTGGTTGTTGCGAGTTTAGCACCCGTATTAATGCGGAACCTAAAATACTTTCGTTAATTATCTTGTTAAGCGAGTCAATAATCTCCCTACTTCGTTTATAAAGCACTCTCACCTTCTTTAGTACAATATAAAAGGTTCCGCCAATAATTGGTACAATTAGAATAACCGCTAATGCCAACTTCCAGTTGATAAGAATAAGCAAAATACATGTGCCCACAATTACAAAGATTGATGAAACAATAACGACAAAAGCCTGGGAAACAAACGTTTTTATTGAATCAATATCCGATGTGAGGTTCGTTAAAAGTTTAGATGGGTTCGAACTAAGAATATACGTATAACTCTGGCGTGAAATTTTTTCGGATAGCTGTGTTCGCAAATTTCTAGCAACTCGCTCCGAGGTATAAATTTGAATAATGTTTTGCAAAAAAACGATTATAAATATTGCAACAGCAGCCACCAGAAACTCAAGAATCACAGTTTCCATATTATAGCTCTTTGATGAAAAAGCATCGATACCACGAGCAATAATTTTCGGAATCAACATGTTAATTCCGTTGCTAATTAACGCCATGGCAATCAGTATCGATACCATTCCAGAATATGGTTTCAGCAAGCTGAATATACTGGGTTTAAGATTTTTGCCTTTTGTAGGTTGAGAGGTAGGTTTGTTCATAGCTATGTGTACTGTTATGCAAAGGAATTTAAAAAAAATGATTATTCATTCGACTAATCGGCAAAGTCATAAAATTTATCGGTAAGTATACTCATAAGATGCTTAGATTTTAATTTTGGTAAATGCCGTTAATACTTAAACATAGCCCAATGAGGCTATGCAGATATTGGACTATAGGGAATCTCAATACGGTATAAGTATAGCATTGAAATATTTCTATTATTGAAATCATTTTATTTTAATCAAGTAAAACAAATATCTCCTCACATAAGGCAAGAAAAATTTACCTTTTTTTCAACATTGAATCTACTCCTAATCTGCTGTGTGGAATTGCCTAAATTGGTCGAATAGCGAAAAACATAGATAATTGGTTTTGTTGATTAGTGTTGCAAGAATAGCTCTTAGATTATCTTATCCTAATAAAAATTAATATCCGTTTTATTGTAGTACCTTACAAAATAATTTCTTAAAGCTAAAACGATCATCCCAAATTTGGCAATGGAAAACACAATTGTCGAATCGACTTATAAAATCTGCATAAATAACTATTGATAAAAACTTTATCAACCTAAAGCGTCAAGTATTAATAGAAAGGGACAATATATGTGTTTTTCACCAGAAGCAAGTTTTGCAGGGGGTATAATCATTTCATCTGTCGGTATTGCCACTGTTAGGAAAGTGCATAAACCTTCTCAACTAGTTTTTGCATGCATTCCACTATTCTTTGGCATTCAACAAATTGCCGAAGGTTTTTTGTGGTTAACCATACCTCTTCCAGAGTATATAATCGTTCAAAAACTTTCTACCTATATATTTTTAATAATGGCGGTTGTTATTTGGCCCATGATGATTCCTCTTTCTGTGCTATTCATGGAAGAGAATAAAAAAAGAAAGAAATTTCTATGGATTCTATTGACTATTGGAACATCCTTATCATTGTATTATACTTTCTGTTTGCTGTTCTTTAGTGTTAATCCGCAGGTAATGGAATACCATATTCAGTATAATACCAATTTTCCTAAATCTATAGCTATTGTAGTTTTTATTACTTACCTAATTGCAACCATTACCCCTCTATTTGTATCGAGTATTAAAAGAACACATCTATTAGGTATTTTGATGTTCCTATCGTGCTTGGTTACAGCAATATTTTTCACCCGATTTCTTACTTCGGTATGGTGCTTTTTTGCTGCGTTGATTAGTGGGGTTATCTATTGGATTCTTAGAGACTCAAAAATAAAATTCAACTTTGATAAACTTAGCCTATTGAGGAGTCAATTCAAAATACATGGGAATTAAACCAAGCATATAGGATATGCACACTAATCTTAGTGAATGGTTACGTACTCATTGGCACTTCCATTAAGAGAATTTCCGAATCGCTATCGGCGGTGATAGTTAATATTTCAGTATCCCAAACCCCTAACCCATCGCGTTTATTCAACTTAATTTGATTGATCGTTGTATCACCGCTGATGATAAATGCATACACCCCATTTCCAATTTTTTTGACTCTGTAGCTATCCGAGACTCCTTTATCCAAATGGCCTAAATGAAACCATGCATCCTGATATATCCAAACACCCTCATCGTTGGCATTGGGAGAAAGTATTTGTTGAAATCTATTTTTCCTGTCCGATTCGTGTAATGTAATCTGATCGTATCGGGGAGTAACGTTCTTTTTGTTGGGGAAAATCCAAATCTGCAAGAATTGTACAAGTTTATCCTTATTCTTGTTGTATTCGCTATGGGTAATACCTGAACCAGCGCTCATCACCTGGACATCTCCCTTTTTAATAACAGCGATATTTCCCATGCTATCCCGATGTTCCAAATCGCCTTCTAAGGGAATGCTGATGATCTCCATATTATCATGCGGATGCGTATCGAACCCCATTCCAGCACTTACCTGATCGTCATTTAAAACCCGTAATGTCCCAAAGTGGACTCTTTCGGGATTGTAGTAATTAGCAAAGCTAAAAGTATGGTAGCTATTGAGCCATCCATGGTTGGCATGACCCCTCGAAGATGACTTGTGTAAAACGGTATTTGCCATAATCTTTGAAGCTATTAGTATTGATGGCTAAACCATAATTTGTCAGAAAAGTTCATTGAACCAACTGGTGTATACGAGAGATGCTATTTAACAAAGCATGACTTTAAATTTACCCTCAAAACATTTCCTATCACATTATCAACGATACTAAAATACCTCCTAGAATTATCCAAACAACATCTACTTTTCGCATCAGAAGAACAAATGCAACAAGTGTGAATATAATGGGGAAGATACTCCAATGGATACCGATGGCAAAACGGCAGGTAACTATTGCTAGCAGACCCACGAAAGAGCATAAAATACCATTTATAACCCTATTGAACTGAGGATACGAGCTGAGTTTATCGAAAAATGGAATGATGCCTACAAGCACAAGGAATGATGGGGTAAATACAGCAAAAGTTGCAAGTAAACTTCCCAATACCCCAAAGTGCATATACCCAAAAAATGTAGCAGCAATAATGATCGATCCAGGGGTTACCTGCCCAAGAATAACGCCATCCATGAATATTTTTTCGTTAAACCAACCGAATAGATCAACCAGCTCGTGGTACATGATAGGCATTGAGGCTAAACCTCCACCAAACGAAAAAAGATCGATTCGTAACATGATGGTTGCCAGTGTAAAATATTCTTTATTTACAAAGAATAGGATGCCTATACCAGCAACAACTGAAGCTAATGCCCAAAGAAAGAATCGAAAGGTTTTTACACTCTCAAGTTTTTGAAATGGGGGGGAATCTTTTTTTGTAAAAATAAGACCTAACAGCGCAGCAGAAACCAATACTAGCGCAGGGTGCAATTTGGTTAAGAATAGCCCAGCAGCAATGGCTGCAATTACCCAATCGTTCCAATTGTGAAAATTCTTTTTTCCAAAGGTATATGCGGCATTTGCAACAATGGCAACAATAACCACCCTTAAACCACTTAAAACTTTTTCAACACCCGAAATATTTTTGGAATGCTTATACAATACTAAAAGAATAAATATGATAAAAAATGCAGGAAACCCAAACCCAACAAAACATATAATAGCACCCGGAACTCCTTTAATTTTCAAGCCAATATAGGCAACCAGCTGCATTACAATTGCCCCTGGAATAATTTGACAAAGTGCAAGACCCGAATCAAATGTGTTTGCCTCCAACCACTTTTTATTATCAACAATATGTTTTCGGATATGGGCCATCATAGCAGGACCACCAAAGGCTGTAAGCCCCATCCAAAAGAAAACACGGAACAAATCAAAATAGTTAGGACTTTCCTTCTGCTGCATACTTTGGGGTTAATATGAAATGTCTAAATTACAATATACTCTCTTCGGGCTTACCCTAAGGAATGAAAATTATTTACTTTTCTTCATTTTATTGATAGTGGAATACAAAACATGAACATATAGCAGGTTTTGCAATGCAAAAGCATAATATTGCATAGTGTTAATTAAGCTATCGCAATTTGTAATGTACAGTTTCATACCCATCAATTGCAAAGTTCATGCAAAATAAATTGGTCGGCATCGGGAAAGATCGTTTTTGGAAATGAACAGTGGTAATTAGAATCAGCAAGTTTTCATAGAGGATTTGCATTTAAGTTCTTTAAAGACTGTGGGAATAGAATAAAGCACCCTTAAAAAAGCCAAAACAGTTTTGACAAAATGAAGAATTCGACTCCCTATAGACGACATCTTTAATTTAATGGGACTCTATTTATTTTGATTAATAGTATTCTCAATGATTATTAACAATTTAAACAGCAAAAAAATAATAATCTTTCATTTTTAAACATTCATTTTATTTATTTGGTTAGAAAAAATGATTAATAAAATGTGCTCTCGAAAATAAAAAATTAATTTTGATTCATATTATTACCATTTTATGGAACAATATGAATTTTAAACTCAGTCATTTTATAATGATGTTTTATTTGCTGAATATTTTAACGAATTCGTTCATTTTTGGTTATGCCAACCGATAAATTGGCTAGGTATTTATCCGAGTTATTAGGCGTTATTATCGTCTAAATTATAGAATAGAGAACTTAATTAGATGTTGATTTAATTTTATAACTATGAAAATAAGTACTTTACAGATTCTTGCTTTAATTGGAATTTTAGGGGGTCTTTTAATGTTTATCGGAGATATGTTTTTCTATTTAGTACCTATTGACGGTAATTCATTCTTCAAAGGGACTATTTTTATTATGAGCCAAAGGCAAAATTTATGGTTGGTAATGGGTGCATTGGTTGGTCCATTAGCTGGATTATTACTATCAATATCATCAATATCAATTTATATAGCCTTAAAACCTTATAATAAATTTTTACCGATAATTATTTCAATATCATTCATCATCATTTTCACTTTCGGAGGTGCTTTTCAGACATTATATGCGCTACAAGGTTCTTATTACAGAATTGGAGATCCCCAAATTAAAGCTGATGTTTTTTATTATTTAGGGCAAATTATGAACCCAATTCAAAAAATAATGTTAGTTTTTGGTAGTTTAGGCAATTTTCTATTTATTTTATTTATTTTATTGAAAAAAACATTATATCCAAAATGGGTTATATTTTTCACACCCCTTACAGCCTTGTTAATTGTATATATATACATGATTGTTCCATATCCTTTGGGTGCGTTTATCGTAGGTGGATGGACCAATATCTGTTTGATTTTATTTTTTACAATTAACTACATAGTTTTTAAAAAAAGTTTAACAAAAACAATCTAAGAGTTTTAATATGAAAAAAAAGCACTTAGCAATTTTAATAGTATTATTTATGAGCATAAATTTAAATTTCTCATGCGATAGTAGAAATAATTATAATGATAGTAATTCTGATATAATAATAGGCATCGGGGAACTTGTGGAGCAAACTGTTGATTCGGCTAGTTTTACAAAAATTAACCTTATTGGACAATCAAATATTTCCATTACAAAAGGCGATACTCAAGTAATTAAAATTAAAGCGCAACAAAACATTTTAGATATTATGACTCATAGAGTATCAAATGGTGTATTTATAGTTGGATTTGAAAACAACCACAAGATTGGAACAAATAAAGGCATTTTTGTTGATATTATAACACCTTCAATCATTTCTGATGTTTCCATCTCAGGTGTTGGAAACATAAAGGCATACAAGGGACAACAAGAAGCATTTAATATTACAATGTTGGGAACTGGTAACGTAGATGCCTTTGATTTAATTGCTGATAATTGCTCAATAGTAATATCTGGAACTGGAAATTGCAACGTATGTGCAAATAAAAAATTAAACGTTACAATTGCTGGGGTGGGTAAAATTTCCTATAAAGGACATCCAGATATTTCTCAAAACATTTCAGGTACAGGTAATATTAATAATGCAAATTAGCTTACAAGGTATTTATGAAAAAATCAAAGTATTGTTATTTTTTTGAAGAGGGTGATGAACTAATTGCATATTCGGCTCTATGTAACGAATTTGAAGAATTTCACATAAATCAAAAAGGAAAAATCGATGATATTCTTAAGTTTCCTGATGAGATAATTACCAACAACGATAATATCATCTATAAAAAATTAGCGGATAAACTTTTTATAATCCCTGACTATATAGATGAATATAAGCAAATGGTGGAAATGCATCGAAAGACAATTTATAGACAAGATAAAATAATGTTTACAATTTGCCCAACAATGGCGTGCAATTTAAGATGTAAATATTGTTATGAGGCTCATGCAGAATTATCCGAATCCACCATTTCACGTGAGGTTATTGACAACATTAAGAAACATATTGAATCAAAAATTGAGCATTTGAAAGAATGCACTATTTCATGGTTTGGTGGTGAACCTTTATATTGCCCTGAGATAATTGAAGAAATAAGTACATTTTGTATTGATCTTTGTGAAAAGAATAAAGTACAGTATACTAGTGGTATGACTTCAAATTTTGCCTTAGCTACCAAGGAGGTAACTTCAATACTCACAAAATCAAAAATTCATAATGTACAAGTAACGCTTGACGGCTATAAAGAGAATCATGATTTATTCAGGGTAACTAAAAATAATAAGGGAACTTGGGATTTGTTAGTTAAAAATATTTTATACTATCTCAATTTTGACAAGAGTAACAGCATAATTCTTAGAGTACACTTCCCTAATACTGCTAATGAAATATACTTGAATAATACATTAAGAGATTTGCAGGTTTTCGATAAAGAATTGCGCAATCGGATTGGTGTTTACCCTCATGCCGTTTTTAGCAGTTGTACAGATACATGGGACAACAATGATAATAGTACAAATAAAAAGAAAGTTGAGACTAAAGTATCGTCTGTTGTATTTAATAAGTTGCTAGAGAAATTTAGAAAAGAAGTTTTTCAATTAGGATTTCAATCCAACGTTTTCAATATTAAACCCTACAATTGTGAGGCGGATTTAGATTATTTCTGGACAGTGCGCCCTGATGGTTATCTTTCAAAATGTACCGTTGCACTTGAAAAGGAACGTGCACAAGCCGTTATTAATAAAACAGGTATAAAAATACTGAATAATAAAATATTGGATTTTCATCAAAAAGACCATTCCATGTACTTATATAAGGAATGTTCAGAATGTAGTTATTTGCTATTTTGTTGGAGAGGATGTGCTTATTCACTTGCTGAAGAAAAAGAGCATCCTAAAGATATTGAGCGAAAATGTGGTATAAAGCACAATAACTGGATGATGGAAAGGCAAATAGATAATATCAGATATAAATATTTACAGCAAAAAAGAAATTTATTAAATCATGAGAATTGATCCATTTACCGATATTGTTGAATTTGAGCAAAAAGTATATATTATTAATCTCCGCACAGGAGCCATTGATGAAATTGACACAGAGCTTAAAACCAATATTGTCAAGCTAAAAGCTAAAGGCAGTTTTTCTGACGAAGATTCATTAGTTAAGGGAAGTATTTTGTTAAACCTTATTGATAAAGGATATATTACAAGTTTCACAGATAAGGACTTAGAAATATCAAAAGTCAACACTTTTGAGGGTTATAAAGAAACCCGTAAAAAGAGGGAGAAAATACCCTCTTTGGTTTTGGACAACAATATCTCTCAAACCTTTTGTACACCATTAGAAAGCGATAGAAATCCTACAATTTCTATGGCAATGGAAAAATTTAAAGATATTGTTAGCCATCTAAAGAATAATGACTCTGTGAATGAAATAAACATATTCAAAACACATATAAGCAATAATGATTTATCAAGTATTCTGGAAATTCTAAGAGAATTTGATTTAAGACTTAAAAGTATATATACAAGCGTTAAGAATGCTTCCGAAATAAATTCACTTTTGGATACTATAAGCAAAAGTAATATTCAAACTGAAGTTAATATTCGGGATAAGAATAATCCGCAATACTATTCCTGTCATATCTTTAATAATAAGCAAAAAGATATTACTGGGCAAAAGAAACTATATTATTGTGATGATGATTATTTTATTTGTCAGTTTTTATACAACACATATTTTATTGATAATACAGGAAACATAAACTATTGTATTAAAAAATCATATACTGACGAAAAAATAAGAAATATATTTAACGAGGATCAAAACATTTCAAATTGGAGTCTTAACATGTTTGATACCTTATGCAATAATGAGAAAAAAAATTGCAAATATTCCCTATACTGTAGAAAAATGTGTGGTTTTTTAGAAAATATACGAGAAACTAAAGCAAATGATGAGTGCCCAATACCTGTTGAATTAGATAAATATATAAAAGAAAAGGTCAAAACACTGACTAGTTAACACTTTTAAAATTGAGCATATGAAAAAGATTAAAAAACCTAATTTATTTGAGTCTTTTGAGATAATTATTCTTGTATAAATTCTTGAGCTTTGCTTAGGGTATAACAATTATAGATATCAATGACTTCATGTTTGAATCATTATTTTGTGAGTTATTAATTTAATGAAGGCTATAGAGTCATTTAATAAATAACGGAATTTGTTGTATCTTAAGGATAATGTTTTTTTTGTTTTTTGTTTTATATATTTTAATTATTAACTTAAAAATTTACTATTATGAAAGAAGTAAAAAAAGCTAATGCTTTTGAAGCATTTGAGATTATTGATCTCGAAGAAAAATTAGAATTCTGTAATTTCATTTGTGCCAATGTTGATGTTGCTTGCGGAAGTGATATAGGATGTGGTGCTGTTGTCAATGGTGCTTGTGGAAATCAGGTAGCTTGTGGTGGTGCTGGTTGTTCAGAGTAATGAATTAAGTGATGAGGGTGTCCAAAAAGTAGAGGACACCCTCTTTTTATTGATGCATTTTTCGAGAAGTCTTCTGAATATTCAATTTTCAGAGACTTAATTTTTATTTTTAGACAGTTCTATCATTTTTATAATTTACTTGTTAATGCGAATAGATAATAATATGTTAACGATAAAGAAGTTAGTATTCAGATTTATCTTTCGGATAGTATACTTTGCTGTTTACTTTTCAATTGACCTTAAGTTTAGGTTAAATAAACAAAAACACTTTGTTCAAAGAAACACCATTGTTTCCATAATAAAAAGACTTTTAGATGTTGAAAAGAGAGTTGTTGCAGATAATATCTATCGAAAAAATTTAGCTTATGCTCATTCTTACTTGGTAGTTTATAAATTGTATCTCTTTTTGTTGTCTAAACATTTACACAAGAATACACAGATAAAAAATATTCACAACAAGATTGATTTTGAAAAAGGAACAATTTTTTTAACTTTTCATTTTATAGGCAATATTGAAAATTTAGTACGTTGGATATCTTTGAATAATAATGAATTGCATATAATTTACGGTAAGAATTTCTTCACCAAAGATGCAGAACGATTGCTAGGCAAAAAAAAAGATGACACATTTGAAAATTTAAAATATATTCATCAATATAATAAATTATTTAAACTGAAATTGATATCTTTTGATGAACCCAATATTTTCTATGAATTATCTAACATTCTAAAAAGTGGAGGTAAAGTTCTCTTTATGTTTGATGAGTTTCCTAAAACTACTAAAAATGAAACACATTTTTTTAAATACAGAATAAATGACTATTTTGCAGCCCGAGTACCAAAAACAATATTTTATTTACTTAAAAAAACCAATTGTCAATTAGTACCTATAATAAATGTGAGGGAAAATATTATTAATAATTCAGTACATATTTTGGGCAATATAAATTACAATTATGCTCTGCCTAATGTATCATTTGAGGTAGAGAGTGAAAGAGTTTTAAAAATAGTATATGATTTTTTTGTTTCACATTTGAGGGAAACACCTGAACTTTTAATGCCCTCCGTTTGGCTTCGATTTTACTATTATGTTAAAAGTAGTTCCAATATCAGGAATAATACAATTACAACACTAATAGATTCTAATAAAAGCTATAAACCTGAGGGTGATTTTATTTGCTATTTAAATAGAAGAAAAAATTTTGGTTACATATTTAGAGAAAATGACTTAAAATGCGCAAAAGTAAGTGCTATAAGTGTTAAAATATTCAGCGAATTAATTCGTAAAAATCATATTTCAAAAAATGAATTGATGATTTATAGAGATGAAATTAATGCCATGCTTAGTAACTTTGCTAAAGAAGGCTTTATAAGCGAATTGAAATGAGCAATAATATAAAAGAAAATTCGCCAATATACATTGCGAAACACGAATTAACTTGTTTAGACACTTCCAGTAAAGAGAAAAGATATCGTTTAGTTTCGAATAAATGCGATATAGAAATTAACGATAATGTAAAATTATTCATTGATTTTATAAAAGAAAACGAAGGAGAATTATTCGGAATAATAATCAATAAATCTGTTCAGTACTACAATACAGATGAAAGCACAATAAAAAAATCCCTTGATCAGCTAATTACTAAAGGGGTAATCGTTCTTGATAAGATCGAAGATGGTGAGGAATTTATACCATTTAGGAATAAGTCAAGCCAACTATGGTTTAGAAAGAAGTTAATTGAAACAGAAAATCATAAAAAATTCTTTAGTTTTTTTCATTTTGCATTTTCAAAGGCATTTATTATTACAGTAGTGATTTTGCTTTTGGTAATTGATATAATCTTCTGGAAATTACACAGCAACGGAGCATGGAAAAATGAGTTAAAATTTTTCTCATCCTATGATTATGTTTATATTATATTATTCTCCCTTTTTATGACTTTTATCCATGAAACAGGTCATATTTCTGCAGCTATGAAATACAATGCAAAAACTGGAGGAATAGGGATAGGTATGTACTTTTATCTTTTAATCGCTTGGGCTGATATACATGAATCATGGAGTTTGAAAAAGCGACAAAGTATGATGATTTCAATAGGAGGGCTTTATTTTAATGCTATTTGTTTTATTCCGTTCACTATTTTGGGTATTGTCTTAAAATCAAGAGCAATTATCGATTTTGTTATATTGAGCCATTTCACTATTTTGTTTTTGTTTAACCCATTTTTGAAAATGGATGGATACTGGTTTATTACCGAATGGGTTGGCGTTCCTAATTTACAGACTAAAATTACTATGTTTTTTAAGGAATATCTTCCTTCGCTCGTAAAAAAGGAAAGGAAGAGAAGCATTTTTAGTAGTTATTCTTTAAAAGTAAAATCATTTTGTGTAATCTATGCTTTTTTAACAGGGGCTTTTATGGTTTACTTTATGTACTTTATAATTCACTTTGGGATTACTATGTTATTAAATTTTGATCGCGAATACGTAGGTGTAATTGTTAACTATATTGATGGCTCTCGACAAATGTATTTTAATACATTTATTCGAAATACTTTTTTGTTAGTTGCTTGTACTAAAATTTTATGGGGATATTTAAAAAAGGTTATTCAATTATAATAGACATTAAACACTATACCGATTAGGCTATAATCATGCTGATTATTAGTGCTAAATATTATTAACTGATGCTTAACCTATATAAAGTCTATTATATTGAATAAAACATTAATGCGTTCTTTTACAGATCTTTGTAATCAATAGACACAATGCCAATGGGTTTAAAGTACGACAAAACCACAAAAAACACGACTCAATTTCTGAGCCTTACTGGCTTTTTCCCTGCGGAGTTAGAAAACCTAGGCATGGAATTTCGTGTGGAATGAGTAAAATTTTCCAACCATTTTACTTTAGAGAAATCCCGGCAACGAATAATCTTGCCACAAAAAACTGTCAAAGATTGGTACTGTGTCACAAATTAGGATTCGGTGGCTTAAGTAATGAATTACTTATTGCACTATTTAAGATTAACAATACAATACATTATAAACTAATCTAAACAAAGCCAAATTTTTAATGGGAAATGAAAAATTCAAACTATTTCTTTTACTTAATATTTCTTCTCTTTTTGTATTCAAGTTCGGTGGAAAGCCAATCTATTAACGGAATTGTGGTTGATGCATCAACTTTATCGCCATTGCCATACGCTAATATAGTTATGAAAGATATCAAAGGCGGGTATATGTCGGATGCTAACGGGAAATTTGAAATAAAAACTTTAACACCAACAACATTATATACAAGTTATATCGGTTATGAAACAAGTCAAACGGAAATTACACCTATAGACTCCTTTGTTCTAATTAAATTAAATAGTAACGCTTATTCGTTGCAGGAAGTTACTGTATTTTCAAGAACTTCTAATCAGGTTGACACATTGAGTTTTATGAAATTCAAGAATAAGCAAATAGAATTGCTTTCAGGTTTTTCCAAAGACTTGTACAGATCGCTTCAAATGATGCCAGGTGTAAGTAACAATAATGAGTTAAGTGCTAAATATAATGTACGTGGTGGAACATTTGATGAAAATATTACATTTATTAATGGAGTTAATGTTACCGAACCTTTTCACATGAGATATGAACCATTAATAAGTGTTGGAATATTTCCCATTGATGTAGTAGATAAAATTAATTTTTCATGTGGAGGTTTTAGTGCCCAATATGGTGATGCTTTAAGCTCAGTTTTAGATGTTACTTATAAACGTGGAAATAATAAGGCGTTGGCAGGTATTGTTAATGCTAGTTTAATTGATTTTGGATTTTTGCTTGATGGACCTATAAACTCAAAATGCACATACCTTTTTGCGGTTCGGAAAGATTATACTAATTATGTTCTGAGAATGGCTAATAGTGATCCCAATAACAATGTTTCATACTATGATATACATGCCCAACTTGATTATAATATTACACCAAAAAGTAGTATAAGATTTAATTGCATTTACTCAGCTGATAATTTTAGATACAAGCCCAAAACTACTTTTGCATATTATAATGACCAATTTTATGATAACGCAAACCAGTTAATTAAAGCAGAATCTACCCAATCTTATACAAAGGATCTTGATATGAATTATTCAAACAAATTAATTTCACTTCAATCTCATAATAAGTTATCTGATAAAATTTCAAATGAATGTATAGTTTCATACTATCAAGCATACGATAATTATAAAAGTAAAGATCTATATTTTACAACAAGAGATTTTGAAATTAGCAAAAACTATTATTATCAATCTACTTCAAATACTTCAAATAATAAGTATTTAACTACTGATATTCTTGAGGTGCAAGATCATATTAAATATTATTTGACTGCACATAATTCATTATTGCTTGGAATAGATTATCAAAATTTACATTATAACTCTAATTTTAGTAATGTTCGAACTAAGATTTCAAGGTGGAATTTTGTCAATTTTCCGGATACAGCAAATCAAACTAATATTTTTATAGATACTTTAAAAGGCAAACCAATAACTTATAAAATTGGTGGATATATTGAAAATAGATGGCAGATTAATAAGACTATTCAATTGAATATTGGTTTTCGTTTGGATTATTTTAATATGAACAGGGAATTTGATATTAACCCGCGGTTAAGTATGGGCTTTAATTTACCTAATAATATTAGCATAAGAGCCGCTTGGGGTATATTTAGTCAAATGCCAATATTTAACCAGTTTAGATTTATGTCATCAACTTCAGCTAATACAAAAAATCAAAAGGCACAACATTATATAATAGGTATTAGTAAAAGATTTGACAAAAATGTTATAATCAAAATAGAACCGTATTTTAAATATTATCAATCCGTAATTCCTGCTCAGCGATTGACTAATACTGATTTGATATATTCTTTGGCGGACTCTTCAAAAGGAGCTACAGGTTATGCGAAAGGTGTCGATTTTGAATTTCAAAAAAATTACAATAAAGTATCAATATGGCTTAGTTATGGGTATCTAGTAGCGAAAGAAAAACTTAAAAACGGTATTGAATACCCTAGGTATTCAGATCAAAGGCATACTTTTTCGTTTAGTATGAACTATTATTTAAATAAGAAATGGGAATTTAATTTTAAATATTTTTACGGTAGTGGTTATGCCTATACACCTCAGGTGTTAACATCAACACCTCCATATAGATGGATTTTACAAGAAAAAAACTCAGGTAACTTTCCCGCTTATAAACGATTGGATATAAGAATTAGCAGAAAAATTGATTTATTTAAGAAACCTTTGTTGATTTACATGGATATTATGAATGTTATGAATGCTAAAAATATTTATTCGTATGATTACAAGTATGATGCACGAGAAAACCCTTGGATGAAAACTCTAACATTATTACCAATGATTCCATCAATTGGTATGTCATATCAGTTTTAGTTAATCTTAAATACATACATTATAATGCTGAGTAAACTACATAAAGAAACTTTTATTGATAATGCATTATTCTACCTTCTTTGCGGTACAATTGCATTTGCTTTTGTAAATATTAATCTTGCTTTACCCATACTAGTTTTAATTAGTTTGTTTAGTTACTTATTAAGACAAAGAGGTAAAATATCTGATAAAAATATTTATGTTAAGAATGTTTTACTTTTTATCATAGTTATTTATGAGTTTTTTAATTATTCTCAAGCAATTAACGAATTTAACTCATTGAATTTCTTGATAAGAATTATTTTTTTGATTTTCATCTATTATTCGTTGAAGAGTTATTTAGCACTTCCACATTTTAAAACTAAACTATTTTTAATAATTTCAATTATTGGGCTTATTTTTGGAATTGTTTCAATCTTAGAATTTATCTATTTCCATTATAATATAGGTCTTACAGGTTTTAGTGATATTGTTGATTTTAAATATATTTTTAGACCTTTAAATATTTTGATAAATGAATGGGTGTCTATTTGTTTAATTTTGTTGCCCTTTACAACAGTAAACTACTTTTTATTAGAGAATAAAAAAAAGTACCGTTTTGTTTTTGCAATATCAATGATTCTTACGGTAGTTTGTATCCTAATCTCATTTTCGAGAGGTGCTTATATTGCATTAGCTTTATTTATATTTATTTCATCTGTTTTACTTTTTATTTATAAAGTATTTAATTTAAAAAAATTAATTAGTTTAAACATTGCTGTTATTTTAATTTGTTCCTATTTAATAATTCCATATCATAAATCAGTATTATCAACTATTTCATTATTTAAAACAACATCTCAGCAAAGAAGTATTGAAGGGAGAAAAGAATTGTATTCTTCTGGAATAGCTATTTTCAAGGATAATTACAAATATGGTATTGGTTCAAACAACTTTGCAATAGCTAATAATACATATAAAGAAAAGAATATAGACACTGTTTTTACTGGAAGAACGAATAACTCATGGTTGCAAATACTTATTGAAAAAGGTCTTATAGGCTTCTTTTTATATTCAACTGTTTTTTGCTTTGCAATTTTCACCTCACTTAATCAACTAAGGAGATACGATACCGATAATTTTAGAAAAATTCAAATTATTATTTTGAATGCCGGTTTTATTGCATTTATAATGAGAGAATTCACTTTCTCATCTTTATTAACCAATAATATAGTGCTAATATTGACATTTCTTTTGTTAATGTTTATTCTTAATGAAAATCATTTTAAAATTAGATCGAATATATCAATTTTTAAGCATGTGTTTTTTGTTGTTTTAATGATAATTGGAATTTACGGTTCAATTATGAGCTATAAAATCTATAGAGCCCAAACTTGTAATTTGAAATGTATTGACGAATTTAATAAAGGGAATAATGAATTGGCAGAATATTATAACAATAAATCTATTGAATATTTTCCTAATAATTCAGAATATATGGCTCATAAGGGGTTTTTAAATTATTTAAAGTATAAAAAGGAGCACAACGATTCTTTATTATTTAGGAACACTAATGGAACTGATGTGAATCTAATAACTTCAAGAGCTTGTTATAATAAGTCATTTGAGATAAATAATAAGGATGATTTTTATCTATTTAACCTTGGCATCCTTTCTTTTTTAACAGGAGATAAAGAGTTAGGTTTAGAAGAAATAGATAAAGCAATTCTTGTGGAACCTAATATTGCTATTTATCATATTGTAAAAGGATTGATTCTTGAAAAAAATGGTGATTCTATAAATTCAATATTTAACGAATATACTACTGCTCTTATTTTATCTCCGGAGTTGACCGATTCATATTTTTATAAAGATTTTAGGAGTAGATTTCCTGTTGAAAGCAAACAATTAATTCAAAAGGCAATTGAAAGAATAAACAAATTACAATTATCGAACCCTATAATTATGGCGAAATTAGGAAAATTACATTTGGCCAATAATGATACAGTAAATGCCAATAAATTCTTATTGAGAGTTACACAGATAATGCCGAATGTTAACAGACCATGGCTTTATTTAGGTGATATAGGTAAGGCAAAACAGGATACAACAAACATGAAAATTTATTATGAACGTTCGGCATATTTAGATTATGGAGATTTTTTACCTGCAAATTCATTGGCCAATTATTATTATTCGATAAAACGGAATGAAATAGCAATTGAGTTTTTCAAAAAGACATTGACAAATTGGTTGAATATTCAATCCCAGCATTCTAATACAAGTGAAAATATATATTTAACAAAATCAATTTCCAATAATTTACTACCAGTAGGAATTTTGTATTATATCAGACCAATTGTTGATTTTGAAGATATACAGGTTAAACTATTTGAATTGAATTTGAGTGATGAACAAAAGAAAGAATTTAATCTATTATTTAGTAAAATAAGTGAAAAAATAAATAATGTAAACTCAATTTCAATTAGTTACAAGTGTGACTAATTTTTTTAAAACTAAATTTTATTACTTGGTATCCTGTATAAAATAAATGTAGAAGTTCAATTTAAAAAACTAAAATTGAGAAGGATAGGAAAGTATTTTAAACGTAATTGTGAATATGATACAGCTTAATAATATACATAAAACCTATTTTACAGATAAAACCAGCCTACATGTTTTAAAGGATTTGAATTTATCAATTGAGCAAGGTGAATTTGTATCAATAATGGGTTCTTCTGGTTCTGGTAAATCTACTTTGCTAAATATTATTGGACTATTAGATAACTATGATAGTGGTGAGTATTATTTTAATGGTTTGTTAATGAGGAATTTATCGGAAAAAAAAGCAGCCTATTATCGAAATACCTTAATGGGCTTTGTTTTTCAATCGTTTAATTTAATTAACTATCAAAACGCATTAGATAACATATCATTGCCATTATTTTATCAAGGAGTGTCTCGAAAGCAAAGAAATAAAATTGCTTTAGAGTATTTAGAGTTGATGGGGTTAAAAGATTGGGCGCATCATTTACCTAATGAAATGTCTGGTGGACAGAAACAGAGGGTTGCAATTGCCCGAGCATTAATTACCAACCCACATGTAATAATGGCAGATGAACCTACAGGAGCTTTAGATTCTACAACTTCTTTAGAAGTTATGGAATTATTGAAGCAAGTAAACAACAAGGGTATTACAGTTATATTGGTGACTCATGAAGTTACTATTTCTTCAATGACAAACAGGATAATTTATTTAAAAGATGGAGAAATTCATAAGAATACGGAACTATAATAAGAGCAAATAAGAAGAAAAGACAGAAATGAAAATGTTTTCCTTTTTTAGTTTGCATGAATTACTTGCACCCCTGAAAAATAATAAAGCAAGAACCATACTAACTGGATTTAGTGTAGCATGGGGTATATTTATATTAATCATTCTATTAGGAGTTACTAATGGTGTTCAAAATGGGATACTTGTGAATTTTGAAAATGAAGCAAAAAATAGTATCTGGATTTACTCAGGAATAACAAACAAGAGTTATAAAGGACTACAACCAGGGCGTCGAATTAATTTAACAAAGGATGACTATTTAGAACTTTCCAACACTTTAAATTCGTCAATAGAAAAAGGTACGGTACGGTTATATTACTGGAATAACAATATAATAACTTATAAATCACAATTTGGAAAATATAATATTTGTTTTGTAAACCCAGGTATTAAGGATTTAACGCAACTCCAGATTATAGCGGGGCGTTTTATAAATGAAAATGATGTAAAAACCGAAAGAAAAGTTATTAGCATTTGCTATACAATTAAGCAAGAATTGTTTGATAATGAAGAACCAATTGGTAAATACGTTAAAATAAATAATATTAACTACATGGTAGTTGGGGTTCATAAGAGTCCCTCAGAATATGATAATCACAAAGCCTATATACCTATTAGTGTTGGGCAAATGTTAAACAAAAATTCTCAAAACATCAATGATATTGGATTTCTATTGCATAATATTTCTGTACAAAAAACGAAAGAATTAGAACTATGTATAAGGAAACAATTGTCACGTAAACATGATTTTGATGATAAAGATAATAGAGCTATTTGGATTAAAAACTCGTTAGAAACCTATGAAAAAACAATAAATATGTTTTCAGAAATAAATATTTTTGTTTTTTTCATTGGAATTGGGACATTGATTGCGGGAATAATGGGTGTGAGTAATATTATGCTGATAGTTGTTTTTGAACGGAAAAAGGAAATAGGAATTAGGAAGGCTGTCGGGGCCACGCCGTTTGCTATTGTTGGTCAAATTGTAATTGAGTCTGTGTTTCTAACAAGTGTTTCGGGTTATATTGGCTTAATTACAGGTATAGGTATGTTAGAGTTCATAAATAGAAATGCAGTAAATGCACAATATTTTAAAAACCCATCTATTGATTTACGTATTGCATTATTGGCCGTTGTTGTTTTAATTATTTGCGGTACAATTGGAGGGTACATACCAGCAAAACACGCAGCAGGAATTAAGCCAGTTGACGCATTAAAAGATGAGTAATACCAAATAAAATGATTCTGTTCAAAATTGATAATTGGCATGAGATATATAGAATTTTGCGGAGTAATAAACTTCGCACTCTACTAACTGCTTTTGGTATTTTTTGGGGAGTGTTCATGCTAGTGTTAATGGTTGGTGTAGGCAAAGGTTTTGAATATGGAAGCAGAAAAAAATTTGGAAACTTATCCGTGAACAGTTTTTTTATTTGGCCACAAAGCACAACCAAACCTTATAATGGTTACAAACAGGGAAGAAATTATACTTTTTCTCTGGATGATGTTCGTATCATCAAAAGTAATATTCGAAGTGTTGAATTTATAGCTCCTCAGTTAAATGGAAAACCCTATGGAAGTTTGTTAGAATACAATAATAAAACTGGGAATTATAGCATGATTGGGAATTATCCTGATTACATGCTTAAAATAGATCCAGTAAACATTATTTATGGTAGAATAATAAATAATATTGATATTAAAGAAAAAAGGAAAGTTGTTTTAATTGGTTATAAAGTATATTGTGATGTGTTTGGCAAGAATGAAGACCCGATAAACAAACTTGTGAAGATTGGATCTGTATATTTCACTGTTGTTGGTGTTTTTAATTCGCTACATTCAGATTCATGGGCGCTGCATCAGGACAATACTATTGTTATCCCGTACACAACATTTCAAAAATTATATGGTATTGGAACAAATGTATGGACAATGGCTCTTATTGCTAAAGATAGTTATGATTGCAAAATCACTGACGAAAAGGTTAGGGCTTTATTACGAAAACAACACAAAATTCACCCAGAAGATAAATCAGCCATTAATGGATATAATCTTGGCTCGGAATACAAAAAAATGAATGATTTTTTTGACAGTATTAATTTGATGATTTGGATAATTGGCATAGGAACATTACTGGCTGGGGTATTTGGTGTTACAAATATTATGTATATAACTGTAAGTGAAAGAATTTCGGTATTTGGTATTCAACGGGCTATAGGTGCAGAACCTAAACAAATATTTATTCAAGTTATTGTTGAATCGATGACTTTGACATTTATAGCAGGTTATCTTGGTTTATGTGCTGGGATAGTTGTTGTTGAAACTGTTGCATATCTATTGGTAAATAATATAATAACCAATATCACTTTTGGAAGACCTGAGGTTAATATAAATATTGCATTGATTTCTCTTTTGATTATAATTGTAAGTGGAATAGTAGCAGGATTTATGCCTGCTAGACATGCAACAAAAATTAAACCAATTGATGCCATAAGAACTAATAAAGACTAATTATACTAGAAATGGAAAAAACACTTAAGTATTTAGGTATCAGTTTTATAATACTGATATTTATAGTTCCAATACTCTATTTAAGCACTAAATCAAAAAAGAGATTTGAGATATATAGCACAACCAATGCTGTAATTACCAATGTTGTAAAAAAGACAACTGTAACAGGCTCAGTAATACCTCGCAAGGAAATACAAATAGTTCCACAAGTGTCTGGGATTATAGAAAATATTTATGTTGAAGCAGGACAAGAGATTAAAAAAGGGGATTTAATCGCAAAGATTAAAATTATACCGAATATGTTACAACTTAGCGAGGCAGAATCACGCTTTGAAAAAGCTAAATTGATGTTAGATGATATTCAAAGAAAATTTGATCAACAAGAAGTTCTTTTCAATAAAAAAGTAATACCCGAAAACGATTATTTTCAAAGCAAAATAAGTCTTGAAAATGCTAAAGTTGAGCGAAATGTTGCTGAAAATAATCTTCAATTGATTAAGGAAGGTGTTGCTAAGAATGCATTGGTTGCAACAAATACACTTATAAGGTCAACTATTAATGGAACAATACTCGATGTGCCAGTCAAAGAAGGTAATTCAGTAATTGAAACAAACACTTTTAATGCAGGAACAACAATAGCAACAGTAGCTGATTTGAATGATATGATTTTCAAGGGCATGATAGATGAAACCGAAGTAGGAAAAATTAATAAAGGAATGCCAATAAAACTAATTATTGGAGCCATTGAAGGGGTTAAGTATGATGCAATTATAGATTATATTTCGCCTAAGGGAGTTGAAGTTTATGGAAGCATTCTTTTCGAAATTAGAGCAAAAGTAAAACTTGCAAATAAGTTTTTTATGCGGGCAGGTTATAGTACAAATGCAGAAATAGAAATGGAACGAAAAGACAGTGTTATTGCTATTAATGAGAGCCTTTTACAGTACGATAACGACTCTACCTTTGTTGAAATTGAAACAGCCCCACAAAATTTTAGAAAAAGGTATCTTAAAGTTGGAATAAGTGATGGTGTGAAAATAGAAATTCTAGGAGGACTTAAGTTAGAGGATAAAATAAAAATTTCAAGTAAATAAACGCATAATTGATTTAAGTTATTAAAAATAACTCATTGTGCAATTAGATATTTCACAATGCTATAAACAAGTAATGAGTGAGTTTTGCAATACTCACTCATTTAACAAATGGTTAACCAGAATGAACCACCGTGCCTTTCAACATTATCCAGATTTTTATGATTCCAAATAGGTTCCAGAATTGTTCTTAATTCCTTATCTTCACTTATAAAGTAATTAGGTAGTAAAGGTTTGTATTTTTTGCTATTCGCTAATAAATACATCGCAAGGCCATATTGCTCCGAATAAAACCTATCACACATAAATTGTGGATAATCGAATGGTAGGTATATATCATGAATATGTACAATAACCCCTTTTGGAATATTTGGTAAAACATCTAAATAAAAAACCAGCGAATCGGAATTTGGTAAAATTCGATGGGAGTTATCAATAAAGAGAATATCATTTTCTTTTAGGGAGAAAATATAATCAAAGTTTATGTTCTCAAAAGGTTCACGAATAATTTTAGTTGCAAGCTGATCTATTTCTGCCCGAGGAGCAGGGTCAATTGAGATAATGTTTGTATTCAACCCATTATCCTTTATTGCTTTGTAAGCAACCTTTGTAGAAAAACCAGAACCAACCTCAACGTACGTTTGGGGTTTAAATTTTGAGATTATTGTATAAATCCCAACGATATCTAAACCGGGTAAAAATTTATTATTATAAACAGGTTTGGAGTTATCACTTTCCTCATCCATCTTTTTAAACGACTGAAAAACCTCTTTATACTTTACTGCCTCGTTTAATAGTTCAACATACAACGAACGATTTTCATTTATTATCCCATAAAGCAGATTATGTGCGGGTAGTCCATGCCCATACCTTGGTTTAAGGGTTACTTTATAGTCTAAAAATAGATTTTGAAACTTTGGAGAAAAAAACCTATAGATATCCTTAATTTTCATGCCCAATAGTTTTAATTTCATTACCAATAGAAACGTTGACAATATAAATCCCGCACTAAAATTACTACAATTAATTTCAATTCATTCATTAGGTCAATTTTCCCATGTTTGCAATTCTATTTCATGCAAATCCTTATGAAGTATCAGCTCGAAGGTCGTTACCCAGAATACTATCCTAAAGCCCCATCATCCGAGAAAATAAATAATTATCTTTGTCAAACAAAAGATTTACTACAATGCTTCAGCAGGATGCTATAAAAATAGTTCGCCAGTACGTTGCAAACCTTAATAACGGAGGAGTTGCAATATTTAAGGCGTATTTGTTTGGCAGCTATGCTCGAAACCAAGCAAGTGAAAGTAGCGATATTGATGTTCTGCTAGTATCTGATATTTTCGACACTGATGATGATGCAATTTTATCAAAGCCATGGTCGCCAAAATACCGAAACGATTATAGAATTGAACCCATTGCAATTAGTCGCAAACAATTTTTTATTGATGACAGTTCTATTATTTTAGAGATGGTTCGTAAAGAAGGTCTGGAGATAAGTTAATCTATTTTTAACCAGTCGAATATATACTGCCTTTGCTCTCATATTTTGTTAACAATTCTCAAGCCATTCCCCCAAAGCCCCAAACCACCCAATCCTAAACCCACACCCTTGGATTCCACCAAACACATTACACCCTTAGCAAACCCTCATTCCTCCAAAACTATCCCACCATCATAACAATTCAGCAACCCACACCTGCAAGGATATAAGGGGATGGGCATAATAGGGTAAACATAAAACCTTGGTATCGCAATTTGCGATATCATATTAAGTGTAATCCCCTCAGCTATGCCTAAGATTCAAACGATTCTTTCTTATATCCTATCGAACCGAATATGATATTAGGCTCTTTTTGTTATTTGTGTTTGAAATCCAGCAAAATAGCAACCTTTACTTTTCCTATCAATAAAATAAGATTGCCTTTCTTCTCACAATAGTTAATTTTATCCCCGAACCAAATACCAATTCAACGGTTCTATTAGCAACTATTTATAAAACCAATGAAGTTCGATTCATCAATTAAAATTAAATCGCTTTATCAGCTATATGAGATTTTGCCCGAGGATGAGAGGATAATTGTGGATGTGCTAAGGCAAATTGTTAAAGAGAACTTGCCCTCAAATTGTAAGGAGAAGATTTCATATAATGTTCCATTTTTTTATGGTAGGAGAGGGATTTGTATTATTTGGCCTTCAACAATTCCAAGGGGAGGGGTTAAGAGTGGCGTTCTATTGGGATTTTGGTATGGAAACAGACTTATAGATATTGATAATTACCTTACGCATGGAACGAACAAGCAAATCTTTTACAAGATCTACAATTCAGTGGATGAAATTGATGAAGAAGCAATAGTAAAACTCCTGCGAGAGGCTGTTAAACTAGATTTCCGCAAAGTTAAATGACGATTTATGGCTGATTATTTTGACACACTCTTCCATTCAACCATAGCTTGAGTAAGTTTTGAGGATATCCTCGCGTAATTGCCACCATAAGCAATCATCTTTTCGGCCTCTGCTTTTTTACCATTTACAGCCAACTCAACCACGTGGGCAGCAGCTTTATGAAACTCTGCATGAAGTTCTTTCACGGTTTTATAATGATTCGATGATTTATCAAAAGATGAAAGCGTTGAACCGTAAAGCCATTTTCCGAAAGCGCATTGGTTATCCTGACGTATGGTTTCTATATCGGTATCAATTTTTCCCGATTCAATGGTGTTTATTAGTCGGGTTTTCCAAAACCCGTGAGCACCAATTGCCTTATCAAGTTCCTCAATATTTGCCATTGTACACCTCCTTTTTTAGCTGTTATTATTTTTAACTTCTAAAATGAAAGCAGTTTCTTATGAAGAACAGAACAAACTAACTAAAAAATAGTTCAAAATGCTGAATAATTACTATTTATTATCCGTTTATTCTCAAAATCGAGCAACCATTTCTTATTCGCCAAAGACCACCACCATAGCCTGTTAAACTTCCATCCTCACCAATTACTCTGTGGCATGGAATTAAAATCGAAATCCGATTCATCCCATTAGCACCTGCTACAGCCCTTATAGCATCTGGTCTATTCAGCATTATTGATTGTTGTTTATACGATCGGGTTGTACCGTAAGGAATAGTCTTAAGTAATTCCCAAACCTGTTGCTGAAACTCTGTTCCGGGCGTTGCTAGGGGAACTGAAAATATTTTTCGTTTCCCATCAAAGTATTCCGCTAATTGCTGGTTAAGCAAATCGAAGTGTTTATGGTGACCCTGAATTAAGTCGGCATTAAATATTTTTGATAACGATTTAAGCTCCGTTTCGAGCATCTTCCTATCTGTAAACTCCAAAAGGCAAATTCCCTGCTCAACTGCGCCTGCATACATAATGCCCAGCGGGGTTTCGATTCGTGTGATATTTATAATCTGCTTATTTTTACTATTGGATGGCGATACTCCAAAAATTGATTTAAACGAATCGTTGAAACCACTCAGGGATTCATATCCAGAATCGAATGCCACAGCGGTTATTGATTCTCCGTTTTGTATTTTTTTGAAAGCGGAATTAATACGAAACATCCTTTGGTAGGCGTGGAAGGTAATGCCATGATTTTTCAGAAACCATCGCCGTAGTTTGCTTGGTTCAACGCCTTTTTGGGTTAAATCCCAATCGGAAAACTTCTTGGATGGATCTGAATTCAGCTCATTAAGAATATCTTTTATATAATCTGGCGTTTCGCCTAGTTTTTCCAATGGTGTACAAACCTTGCAGGGTCTATAGCCACTAAGAATGGCCTCCTTGGTGGTTTTATAGAATTCAACATTCTCCTTTTTGGGCTTTCGGGCGGTGCATGTAGGGCGACAAAAAATACCGGTAGTTTTTACTGCTACAATAAAAGATCCTTCAAACGATGAATCCTTTTCTACAAGCGCTTTATACATTATATCCTCTGTAAGCATAATCGATATTTATAACGCAAAGGTAAATTATCTTGAGTAGGCTAACTACCGAAAATTTGACAAGTAATTTTTAAATATTAGAATCGCTTATGTGCATAAATCACAATTAGGAATTATTTAAAATTCTTTTATCGCAGTTTGCGATATTTATTTGTTAATGTTACGGGATTTGAGGATTGCAAAGAAACTACATAGGGCAAAAACATAAGAAAGTTTTTTAGGTGAATAATAATTGAAACTAATTTAGATTATCATCCTAATTTTCAGAAAAAAATTATCATAAAACAACACTTTTAGAGTTATACAAGAAAGATTGAAAGGAATAAGTAGAAAGATGGTTGGCAACATGGGAAATGTTAAATTTTATAAACAAACGTTAAAAATTAAACCATTTTCATAAAAAACTATCAGAATAGTTGTAACTTTAATAATAGTTGAGGGTACTTATTTTAAAGTAAACATGCATAATCACTTTAATAAATCAAATATGATATCGATTATTTATGCAAAATAAGGGATGAATAGAACAGCCAACACAATCAATAACTCCGCCTTTTAGAGGCTGTGTGAAAATACAATAACTACCATGACGAATTGAAAAAATGATAAAAATACATAAAACGATTTGGGAATTACCTCATAAATTACTATATTTAAGGCAGTTAAGTTCCACGTGAAACAATTTTACAATGGATTTGCACTGTAAACAACCGAAAAACCGAAACGAACTTTTACTTTACCCCCATGTCGAGCAGTGGGTGAGCGAAGACAATCCTGTGCGGTTGATCGATAAGGTGGTAGACCTGTTCGTCAAGGAAAATATCGAAAACATGATCTGTAAGGGTCAGCATGACCAAGGGTGTACCAGCTATGGGCCAGGCAGCATGCTAAAGCTCCTGTTGTACGGGTATTTTAACTGGATATCTGGCAGCAGGCGCATAGAAAAGGAAACCTACAGGAACATTGAAGTGATATGGTTGTTGGGCGACCTCAAACCCGACCATTGGACCATTTGCAATTTCAGGAAGGAAAACAAAGACTTGATCCGCTCGGCGGCCATTGAATTTAGGAGGTTTTTGATGGCCAATGGCTACATCGAAGGCAAGAGGATCATTTTCGACGGGAGTAAAATGAAAGCCTACGCAAAGCGGGGAATGTATTGCGAGAAAAGCCTGAACGCCCGGATAACCAAGATTGAAGAGCAGCTGGACAAATACCTCGAAAACTCAGATCAAACCGATGAATTGGAGGATAGGCTAGAGGCCGAGTCCAAAGAAAACGAAGACCTAAAAGCCAGAATCAAGGAGCTTGAAGAAGAAAAAGCAAAATTGGGGAAGCTAAAAGGCCAGCTAAAAAAGTTGGACAGGAACTACATCTCGCCAACCGACCCCGATGCCCCGCTGATGAAAAGCAGGGATGGGAAGATGCCCTGCTACAATGTCCAAACGGGAGTGGATGCCAAACATCACATGATTATACTGGCCGAGGCCACAGCCGAACCTGTCGACACGGGGTTGTTAATAGCCAATTTCCAGGACATCAAGTCCCAACTGGGATTGGAGCCCGATTCCGTGGAGGCAGACAAAGGCTATGCAGAGGTAAACCAGATCAAAGAGATCGAAGAAAACTCCCCTGCCAAATGCATTGTACCCTTACAGGAATCCAACTCAAAAAAGCAAGACCGATCCAATGGCATCGGCTTTGTATACGACCAAGAGAACGATCAGTATACCTGTTCAAACAATAAAAAATTAAGGCTCTTCCAAACCAACTATAAACACCGTAACCAGCTCTATAATATTTATAAATGCAATGATTGCGGGGGGTGTCCCATCAGGGACAAATGCACAAAATCCAAAACTGGGCGGTCGATAAAAGTGAATACCCTCAACCAATGGATAGAAGGGTACAAGCAGCGGCTTTCAACCGCTGAAAATAGGGAAACAATAAAACAACGAAAGACTATCGTTGAACACCCCTATGGAACTATAAAAATGATAATGGGAAAATTCTGTTTTCTACTTCGTAAAAAGCACAAAGTACAAATAGAAGTAGACCTTTACTCAACGGTTTACAACTTAAAAAGGTTAATAGATATAGAAAACATGCAAGATTTGTTCAAAAAAGTAGAACAATACAATTGGAAGGTTGCATAAACCTCCTTGGCATTTTTTGAAAACTAATAAATATGACAGAATTGAATAAAAAACTGATGAAGTTTATTTTCACACAGCCTCTTTAAGGCGGAGTCAAAGGGAAAAAGGGTATTGGGCTTTAGCCCCAACATCAATTAGATTACAAATGACTGATTAAAATGGACTTAATATTTGACATTTTTTAGAAGATTACTTAAAAGGGATAATCAAAATAAAGGGCTAAAGCCCATAGATTTTAATGATTACAGCCTCCGCCTTAAAAGGTGGAGTTATTGATTCAACCCTTAATTCACACTATTTATATAAGAATACATTCAAAATCTGAAAACCAACATCTATGAAAAAACTAATTCTTTGTTTTATCACATTTATTATAACCTTTAGCTGTTTTTCGCAGGAAGTTGAGCGTAGAACCTATCAAACAAATTATACAACAATTGCTCCCGAAATTGATGGATTGATGAATGAATCCTGCTGGAATTTGGTTGAATGGAGTGGCAATTTTACCCAAACTCAACCCTATGAGAACAAACCCCCAACCCAGCAAACATCGTTTAAAATTCTTTATGATGACGATAATTTGTATGTTTTTATCAGGGCAGATGATACTGAAGCCGATAAAATAAGCAGAATACTTACCCGCAGGGACGATTTTAGCGGCGATATGGTTGAAATTAATATTGATAGCTATTACGATAAGCAAACTGCTTTTTCATTTACAGCAATGGCCTCTGGGGTTAAAGGAGATGAGGCTGTAAGTCTGGATGGAAATAATTGGGATTCGAGCTGGAATCCCGTTTGGATATTAAAAACTTCAATAGATAATAAGGGCTGGAGTGCCGAAATGAGCATTCCCTTAACACAATTGCGGTTTGGGAATAAGGAGGAACATGTTTGGGGAATCCAGCTAATGAGGCATATTTACCGCGAAGAAGAACGTTCAAACTGGCAGTATATTCCTAAAGGATCACCGGGTATGGTACATTTATTCGGTGAACTGCATGGTATTAAAAATATCAGACCAAAAAGGCAGGTAGAAATAATGCCGTATATGGTTGCTAAAACCGAAACGTTTAAGAAGGAGGACGGAAATCCTTTTGCCGATGGAAAGTCAAGTAAAATTACAGCAGGTGTGGATGGGAAAATTGGTATTACTAACGATTTCACTCTCGATTTTACTGTAAATCCGGATTTTGGTCAGGTTGAGGCCGATCCATCAGAGGTAAATCTTACTGCCTTTGAATCCTATTTTTCGGAGCAACGCCCGTTTTTTGTTGAAGGGAAAAACATCTACCAGTTCAGACCAAATAATCCTATTGTGATAAATAATATTGGGCAGGATAACCTTTTCTATTCTCGTCGTATTGGTCGATACCCACAGTATTACCCTGAAATCGCTGACGTGGAATATGTTAAAATGCCTGAGGCAACTACCATTCTTGCTGCCTTTAAACTTTCTGGAAAAACAAAAAAAGGTCTTTCCGTTGGTGTTTTGGAAAGCACAACTGCTAACGAAAAAGCGGTGATTGATAATAACGGTGATAGAAGGAAAGAGAGCGTAGAGCCTTTAACTAACTATTTTGTTGCTAGGTTACAACAGGATTTTAACAAGGGCGAAACGGTTCTTGGCGGGATGTTTACATCTGTTAATCGCAATATTTCTAATCCAGCGATGAATTACCTTCATAAGGCGGCCTATGCAGGTGGAATTGATTTCAAACATAGCTGGAAGGATCGAATCTACTATATCAGCGCAACAAGTACCTTTAGCAATGTACGTGGCGATAAAAATGCTATTACCGCAACCCAAACCTCTTCCGCTAGGTATTATCAACGCCTGGATGCTAAGCACCTATCTGTTGATTCAAGCCTAACTTCCCTATCTGGCTATGGTGGTTCGCTTAGGTTTGGAAGGCAAGGGCAGAAGAAAATTCAGTTCGAAACTAGTGTCAACTTTAAATCGCCCAGTTTGGAGTTTAATGATATAGGATATATGCGTTATTCCGATATTATCCACCATGGAACATGGGTTGGTTACTATTTGCGGGAGCCATTCAGCATTTTCAGGAACTTTTTTATAAACATGAATTATTGGATGTACTGGAATTTTAATGGCGATTTACTATCGACTAATGCCAATATGAACCTTAACGCCCAGTTTAAAAACAAATGGAGAATTAATGGTTCTATGGGTCGACAGAATCAAAACCTATCAACAACATTGTTACGTGGTGGCCCTTCAATTATTATGCCCGGCTCATGGGATCTAAACCTGAATTTAGGTTCCGATTATTCTAAAAAAATATCGTGTTTTATAGGAACTTACTATGGATTTAGTGATGGCAATTTATCCAATGATCGTGATTATTTTGTTGAGTTGAATATCCGACCAATTAATTCAGTTTCCATTTCATTGACTCCAGATTTTTATATTGGTAAAAACGAGTTGCAGTATTTAGAAACCGTGGATTACAAAGGCGATCCACGATATATATTTGCCCAAATTAATCAAAAAACGCTTAGCCTTACCTTTAGGCTTAACTATACGCTAACCCCCGATTTATCTATCCAATATTATGGTCAACCATTTATTTCATCGGGCAAATACTGTAACTATAAGCGTATTACTCAACCCCATGCCACACTCTCTCATGACCGTTATAGCATTTTCGAGAACAATCAGCTTTCTCCTAATGATGTTGATGGAATCTTTGAAATTGACGAAGATCTAGATGGAACTAAAGACTATAGCATTTCACAACCCAATTTTAACGTCAGGGAGTTTCGTTCAAACCTAGTTGTTCGGTGGGAGTATAGGAGAGGTTCTACCATATTTTTTGTATGGTCGCAAGGCAGAAGTAATTCAGGTTCAAATGGAAATTTTTCTTATGGAAAAGATATGCAGGATCTGTTCGGAACTAAAGCGCACAACGTATTCTTAATCAAGTTTAACTACTGGTTTTCACGCTAAAGGAATATTGTCCAAACTAGGCAAGTAGTTGAACTAAATCAGTATGATTAAACATTTTTACACCCACTCTCAAATTGGGAGTGGGGTGTAATTGATATATCTGATAAGTTTGAAGATTATAACTAAATAAATCCTAGTTTGGATACCAATTTAAGGCGAGCACAAAACTCTATCTATCATTTAGTTTAAACTCAAAAGTGTTTAAAAGCCTCATAGACAAGAATTGCCGGCCAAACAATAGCTTTTAGAAATCCAAGAACTCCCATCCAAAAGCTTGTTGCATGAGATATGAAAAACACCGCTGCTCCAATTAGCCCTAATGCATATATTGCACCAGAAGGACCGTTATTTTGAATTTCTTTTTTCATGATAATTACTTTAAGCAATGATTTATATTAATTTCAATTATAAAATTCATCAAATCCTTCATTTTTGTATGGTTGCAAAACTGGAGTAGTTCAGTTTTTAGTGAGAATTCCTTCTATGGAGGAGATGCAGGATTTTTTTAGAATCAAAGTGTACAATGTTTTTTGAATCAGTTACTAGTTTGTTGTTTTACAGCATCTTGTTTTTCGTAGGTTTTACTCTTTTTCAATCAAATTGTCAGCAATCAGCAATTAATATCTAGCAATTAGAATAAAATATTAGAACCCCTTTAGCAATTCAATCCTCTTCTTGATGGGTGGATGGGTAGCAAAAATTGAAGCTATAGAGTTTGACACTTTACTTTTCTCTTTTTCTTGAGGGTTGTCAATAAAAAGTTGCGCAACATCTTTACGTTCAACTGCCTCAATACGAGAATCCTTGGCAATCTTCTCTAACGCTGAAGCCAGTGCCCATGGTTTTTTTGTCATCTCGGATGAACCGGCATCGGCCATGTATTCTCTACTCCTTGAGATTGCAAACCGGAAGATACTTGACAATAAATATCCCACTGCAACCAGCAGCAATGCAATTAAGATTGCTTTTCCATTCTTTTTTCCCCTTCCGCTAAACCTGATTGAACGCAAAAGCATCTCGGTAAGAAAAGCAAATATCCCAACAAAAATAATTGATACAATAAGTAATCTTACATCACGGTTTCTGATATGAGTAAGCTCGTGGGCAATCACCGCTTCAAGTTCTTCATCGTTAAGTTTATTGATAATACCTCTTGATAAGGAAACGGTGTAGGAGTTTGAATCTATTCCGCTGGCAAAAGCATTGAGGGAATCATCTTCAATTAGATTGATCTTGGGCATTTGCATTCCACATCCAATACATAGATTCTCAACAAGATTGTAAACTCTTTTATTCTCAGTTCGCGCCAGAGGTTTAGATCCTGTTGCTTTCTTTATCATTGATGAGTGAGAAAAATATGCAATTATAAACCATAGGATTACACCAATGGAGATCCAAGGAATAAACTGAATGAAACTCCCATTAACGATATCGATTTGTTGTTCTGGTTCCTCATTGATAAAAAATAAAAAGAGCCACACTAGTACAAAGATTAAAGAAGGAAATAAAATCAACAATATCAACGATTTGATATTGTTTTTCCAAATTTGTGTCTGAAGCCCAATATACTCCATTATGACTTAGAAGTTAAGTTTTGGCGCCTCTTCGGCTTTTTCACGCTGATTGGTTCCCAAATCGAACATTGGCTCACGTTTGAATCCAAACATATCTGCCAAAAAATTGGATGGAAAAGTTTCAACAGCATTGTTGAGCTCTTTGGTGGCTGAATTGAAGAATCTGCGAGCAGCTGCCAGCTTATTTTCAATATCTGATATCTCTCCCTGAAGATGAATGAAACTTTGGTTTGCCTTTAAGTCAGGATATGCTTCAACAGCAACCCTAAGTCCTTGTAAAGCACTAGATAGCTGAGATTCAGCAACGATTTTATCGTTAATAGTTGCGGCTTGCATCGCATTTGTGCGTGCTTTGGTAATATCGGTAAGTACCGAACTCTCATGCTTCATATACGCCTTAACAGCCTCAACCAGTTGCGGGATAAGATCTAGTCGTTGTTTTAGTTGCACATCAATATCAGCAAAGGCATTTTCACGGTTATTCCTTAATACCACTAACCTGTTATACAGGCTAATAGTAATTAAACCAAGAATAACTAGTATGACAATAATTATAATAGCCATAGTTTTTATTTTATTGAATTAGACTGCTAATTTATCATAAAATCATTACAATTTGGTTACAGTACAGTAAAAAATCAGCATTTTCCGAACGATTTATAATTCTTTTGTTAAAATGACATCGACCAAGTTTGGAAACAAAATTACATCACCACTGTTTATGTTAAGATGATTATTGTATAAAATTATAAAAAATGAGAAAAAGGAATCAATTTGGAGAAACTGTGGAAGGATATAGCATTCCTTTGTTAAATGAACGAGAAATCAGGGTTGGATTAGGAGTAATTCCATCTTTAGATTATAAAAAACAATTTCATTCGATATAGATTTTCGCCCACATCGGTATATACTAGCAAATTGTTTGGTGGTTTAGGTAAAAGACTTTATTTTCGCCTCTTAGGTGAAGTTTGAAAAGATATACCCGACTTAAACAGCCTATTGCGAACAGGGAAACTCAGAATTAAATGGATTAAAACACCATTTTTGAAATATCTTCTCTTTGCACTCTGCTTGAACAAACTTACTTTTAAGGTTATGAATATTATATAAAATTAAAAATCAGGTTTTTAACCTGAACTCACAGAATTAGATTTAAGTAGATTCTTACAAAATAATAAATGGAAAAATGTTTACAAATAAAAATATTATTGAACCAATCCAACAGAAGCCATTAAGATTATGGCTAGGTGTAGTCATCGTAATATTGCAGTGGTTGGTTAGATTTGGTATCCCCCTTTTTGTACCTGAAGCAAGTATAATTGGCCTATTTGTAGGAATTCTTTTAGGGTTGGCTGTAGTTATCTGGTGGGTATTCTTTAGCAGAGCACCCCTGTTCGAACGCTGGTTCGCAATCGCTTTAATGATAGTAGCACTGGTTGCAACAGCACAAATACTCCACAAGTCGATTGCAGAAGCGATGGGGGGAATTATGTTCGTCTTCTATTCAATCCCAATATTAAGCCTAGTTTTTGTTGCATGGGCTGTGGTTAGCCGTCGTTTTACTGTAAAACTCCAACGTGCAACAATGGTTGTAACTATCTTGCTTGCATCAGGATTTTGGGCATTTCTCCGTACCAATGGGATGAGTGGCGATATCCATCAGGATTTTGCATGGAGGTGGGTTAAGACAGCCGAAGAACGATTATTAGCCAAAAACAATGATAAACTAGTAACAATATCTTTGGATTCAGCAGCAATGCAAACGGAGGCCGAATGGCCCGGATTTCGTGGACTTAATCGGGATGGAATCATACATGGTGTACGAATTAAAACCGATTGGTCTAAAACTCCACCGGTTGAGATGTGGCGTCGATCTGTAGGACCAGGTTGTTCGTCCTTTGCAGTACATGGTTCTTTGCTTTATACGCAGGAACAGCGTGGTGAATACGAGATGGTTACCTGCTACAACCTGAATACTGGTGATCCGATTTGGAGGCATAGCGATTCAGCCCGTTTCTGGGATTCACATGCAGGTGCTGGTCCTCGTTCTACACCAACCCTCAGCAATGGTTGTGTTTACACATTAGGTGCAACAGGTATTCTGAATGTACTTGATGAACGTAATGGCTCTGTTGTGTGGTCTCATAATGTCGCAAAAGATACTGATGTAAAAATACCTGGGTGGGGATATGCCAGTTCTCCTTTGGTTGTTGACAGTACCGTTTTTGTAGCAATATCAGGACAACTCCTTACCTATAATATTGTGACTGGAAAACGGCAATGGTTTGGTTTGGATGGTGGTGAAAGTTACAGTTCTCCACACTTATTGACAATAGATAATGTTAAACAGGTTTTGTTTATGAACAATACAGGTATTTATAGCTACAATCCGTCCGATGGCAAAATACTTTGGGATCTTTCGATGTCAGGTGCTCCAATTGTTCAGCCCGCTTCAATCAATAAAAGCGATATCCTTATTAGCGATGGTAATATGAAAGGAATGAGACGTATTGCAATCAAAAATACATATGACAAATGGGTTATTGAAGAGCGCTGGGCATCTGATAAGTTAAAACCCAACTTTAACGATTATATTATTCATAAAGGTCATGTTTACGGTTTTGATGGTTCTAGTCTCGCTTGCATCGATATAGAGAAAGGCGAACGAAAATGGAAAGGAGGACGATATGGAGGTCAAATTCTACTTCTTGCCGATCAAGATTTGTTGCTGGTGCTATCGGAAAAAGGGGAGGTAGCATTGGTTAGAGCTACTCCAGATGAATTTAAAGAACTTGCTCAAATTACTGCAATTAAGGGAAAGACTTGGAATCACCCAGTATTAGTTGGTAATATTCTATTAGTTCGCAATACTCAGGAGTTGGTAGCATTCCGATTGCCTCTTGCAGATAGCTAATAGAAGTTACCTGCGTATCTGCTAGATAGCAAAGTCAATGAAGTATAATACAATGACAAACTTCCGCTTTACGGAAGTTTGTCATTGTAATAGAATCCAAGATTAGACTAACTGATAATAGCATCCTAAGAGTTATAACTCTTAGAAACCTTACAAATGCTTATTCCTTTATGAATTTCTTAAATATAAAAGTCTTTCCATTCTCAAGTTTTAAAATGTATAGACCCGAGGAGAAACTTTTTGTTTGAACAACTGTTTTTTCTAACAAACTGCCTTTAAAAACTATATTTCCGGTAGAGTTTAAAATCTCAAAACCAGTTCTGTTTACATTACCCTTAATTTCAATAACAAGTTCATTTGAAACAGGGTTTGGGTATACTTCAATTGATTTATTACTAATAGGATTGTCAATGCCACTGAGAACTACAACTATTGAGTTTGATGGGTCGGAACTACATCCATTAATTGTTACAATATCATAATACGTACCACTAGTAAGTACTGCATACATTTGTTCTGTGGCATTATTTAACAACCCGGTTAAATTATACCACTGGTTTCCCGTTGTGGCATTTGAACGTAAATAGTACCCACTTTTAGTTGTTTGATATAATTCAATTATTGGAGTTGCTGGCTTTTCTTTAACTGTTATTGCCAATGTTGATTCTACTCCATTACCACAACCATTATTTCCTTTTACTTTAATATCTCCTGATAATGCAGTTAACCCATAATTCACTGTAATTTCATTGGCTGTACTAGTGCCAATTACACCTGTAGGTAATGTCCATAAATACGAAGTAGCATTACCAATTTGTGTTACCGAGTAGGTTATTGAATTTTGCCCCTGACAAACAGTTGTTATTCCCGATATTATTCCAGCATCCGATGGTAGGGGATTAATAGTTAGTGAAACAGTATTTGAAGTTGCAGGACTATCAGAAGCACATATTTCACTTGAAGTCATAGTGCATGTAACCAAATCACCATTAACAAGTGTATTTGAAGTGTAAGTACTACCAGTTTGACTGACAATGTCCAAATTATTAAGTTTCCATTGGTATGTTGGCGTACTACCCCCATTTACAGGAGTTGCTGTAAAAGTTATTGAAGTTCCTATGCATGCAGGATTTGCTGAAGGAGCAATACTAATACTTGCAGCAAGAACTGGATTCACCGTCATTGTAACGGTATTGGATGTAGCAGGAGAACCAGAAGTACAAGTTTCACTAGAAGTCATAATACATTTAACCAGATCACTATTAGCAAGCGTGTTAGAGGAGTATGTACTACCTGTTTGACCGATAATGTCTGATCCGTTAAGTTTCCACTGATATGTTGGTGTGCTACCCCCATTTACAGGAGTGGCTGTAAATGTTACTGAGGTTCCTGCACAGATAGGATTCGCAGAAGTTGCAATACTAACATTGGCAGCAAAAGTAGGATTCACTGTCATTGTAATTGCATTGGATGTAGCAGGAGAGCCAGAAGCACAGGCATCGTTTGAGGTCATAATACATTTAACCTGATCAGCAGTTGCAAGCGAACAGGATGAATAGGTACTGCCTGTTTGACCAATAATGTCCGAACCATTTAGTTTCCACTGATATGACGGTGCATTCCCAACGTTGGTAGGAGTGGCTGTGAAGGTTACTGAAGTTCCTGTACAGGCTGGATTTGCAGAAACACCAATACTAACGCTAACAGCAAGATCAGAGCTAACTGTCATGGTAATTATATTGGATGTTGCGGGAGAACCAGTAACACAGGTTTCGCTTGAAGTCATAATACATTTTACCTGATCACCTGTTACAAGCGAACTTGACGAATAGGTATTACTTGTTTGACCAATAACATCAGATCCATTAAGTTGCCATTGGTAAGATGGCGTGAGCCCTCCGTTTGTTGGAGTGGCCGTGAATGTTACAGAAGTCCCCTGACACGCAGGATTTGAAGAAACTCCAATTAAAACGCTTGCAGTTCCTTTGGGTTTAACGTTTACAGTTACACTTGTACAAGCAGAGTTGCCGCAGGCGTGTTCCCAACGAGCATAGTAAGTAGTTGTTGATGAAGGCGAAGCAATATTTAAAGGACTTCCAGTACCAATTAATGTACCTCCGCAGCTGGATGTATACCACGATAAAGTTGTTCCAGAACCTCCTGTAACGCTGAGATCGATAGTTCCACCATCATCTTCGCAGAAATTATCTCTACTCGTTAAAGCACTTGCTGGGGCTGTTGGAGGAGTGTATAGGCTAATTTCAAATGAATTAGAATTTGTGCCAGTAATGGATGGACCAGTGCTTATAACTCTTATCAAATATCCAGTTCCACTTGGCGTATTTGCTGGAATTGTACAATTAATCGTTCCGCTATTCAGATTACTCGTTAATGTTCCAATATTAACAGGTGATGCAAAAGAGCCAGTAGAATTTGAAAGTTGAGCCGTATATGTATTTCCTGTAAATGGACCAGTTGAAGTAAAGCCAATAGTTGTAGCAGATCCTGTGGATGAAGTAACACAATACTTGCTATTTGGTGTTGTTCCAGTTGATAATGAGCAGGTAATTTGACTCGATGTTGTTGCTGGGGTCAGGTAAATCTCTGCTCCGGGCAAACAGCTGTATTCAAAAATCGATATGTAATAGGTTTGACCTGCAATAAGATTGCTAACTGTTGCGGATGAACCAGAATTATTATAGATCACAAACTCATCAGGACTTAACTCATCTCCTAAACCAAAAGTTGAGCTGGCGGCATAGGTGATTCCTGTGATTGGCACACCAGAAACTTGACTTCCTTGACGCATCACTACAAATCGATTCGAACCATTGCCATTTGTCCAATTAATGGTCATTGAGGTTTGATTCACAGATGCGAAAGTAATATTACTAGCCTTTACTGTGGGCGCAGAACAGGTTGCACAAGCCATAGTGTGAGCACCTAAGTTCGACACATCATCCTGGTTATATTGTGTCCATTCAGTTGCTAGGGTAGGGAAACCCGATGTTGGATTTGAAGTAACTCCGGAAGTTACATTGGCGTTTCTTACTAAAGTTTTATTTATAGTAGTAAAAGATCCACTAGTCCAAGCAGTTCCAGGATCTTCACCAATTCTACCAAAAATATCTACATAAGAACCAGTTGATATTTTATACAAAGCAATAGCATCATTTCCATTAAAATTGACAGCACCACTAACTGTAGCAGTACCTCCATATATTGCTGCTAAACTGTTTTTGTATACAATTGTAGATTGGTCATTTAGTGTACCAGTTAGCTGGAAACTTGCGATAGCAACGGATCCATTATTAAATGGTCGTAACTCATAATCAGCAAGATCTACTGATACCCCTGTATTATTTGATATTTCTAAATACTTATTGTTTGATGAACCTTCAACATATTCCGATATTATTAAATCGGTAGCACAACTACCGGTTCCACCTGCCAAAGTAATTCCGCTAATACTTGGGGGCGTTGCAGATGTTTTATAGTTGATATTTGCTAAGGAATTTGTGTAGGAATAAAACTTAAAATAGTAGGTTGTCGATGGGTTTAACCCAGAAAACTTAATCGTTTGTAATCCTTGTGCCACATTTTTAACCAACAGGCTATTCGCAACTACAATGCCATCAACAGGATCAGTAATAGCAGCAAAACTTACTGTACTTGCTTTAATTAAGTATCCATCAGGTGTTACTGAGGTTGATGCATCTGTCCAATTTAAAGTAATAGATGTGCTGGTTGATGTTCCTGTATTTATTGATGTTGGATAATTAGTTGGCTCATCCTTAACTACATTGTAGCTGTATGCTACTGAAGTTGTTGAGTTAGCATCATTATCAACAGCAACTATCCTGTAGGTTACTGTCGTCCCAGCTGGTTGGGCTGGAATTGATGAGGCGGTCACATAATTTGGTGCTCCACTTACATTCATTGTAATAGAATTCCCAAAACTAGTTCCATTGGTGCACCATTGTAAGGTTACAGATGTTACAGAAATATTATCGGTTACATTTGCAGATACTGAAACTGTACTAGCAGCATTTGGTGCAGCAGGAGTATTAATAATGCCTGTGATTGTTGGTGATGTTGAGCATCCCCATACCTGACATACATACTCTGGATGATCGACATAAGGATTCCTATTATGCTGAGGTGTGCTGTAATAGATACTATCGTTTCGATTAATTTCCTTCTGGCTTACAGGATCGCTATTATGCCATGATATTAACATATCGATATACCATTGCTTATAATTTCCACCAGTGGTATTAATAATATACTGAGAATCATAGTAACCGTAAGTAGTAACCCAATCACTTAGTTCGTTCATATACCGGGTTGCTAAATACAGATATGCTCTAGCAAAATCGCCTTTATACTCATTAATGGGTTCAAAAACAGTTCCTGTATATCCGGGGAAAGTGCATGGTCCCAATTTACTCCCATTGGTTGAAGTCCATGTGGGTGTTGAGGTTTGCCCTACTACATAATTGCTTTTTCTGCTATTAACGTATTGATCCGCAGGAAATAAATGGTGTAAGTCCGTATACTGTGGGTTGAAATCATCATCTTTTCCTCCCCACCATGAATTGGGCATGCAGTGCTCCCTTGAGTAACAATCGCCTTCACCCGATGCTGTTCCACACTGATTCGTATAAATTGTATAAGTGTATGCCGGTGTTCCACCAGGAATATCAGAATACATATCCCAAATTATGGTGTTATTTGGAGCTGGCCTTACATCGGTAACTGCATAGGCATTCCAAACATCAAATGATGCACTGGTGTATGGAAGCTTAACATGTCCCGTGGTTGTGATATCGCGAAGTGCGGCACGTAAAGTTTCTCCTGATTTCCCTCCTGCTAAATCATAGTAGCCTGCTGGGATTTGAGCAATGCTCGAAAAAAATAAAAAAATCCCCGCCAATAGTAATAATCCTTTTTTCATCTTTTTATTTTTTTCAAATGTAACGCAACTTTGAAGAAAATTGTCAAATTAGCATGCAATTGATCATACAACTGAATAAAACAAAAAAAACGAAGCCAAAACGGTAAAATGTTGTAACAAAGTTCTATTAAATTGAGATTGTTCTTCGTAAGTTGACTTTGAACGGGGAATAGTATGATTGATTTACAACCCCAACAAACGATGATTTTAATTTTGTAATACTGATTACAGAAAAAAATGATATATTTGTCTGATTTTAAACTTTTTCAGTAATTGCTTGTTATCATCTAACAACACTTTCCTTTTTTAATTACTGGTTTCTGGCAAAACCAGATCATCTCTTTTAAAATCACGTATCGATCTATACTGACCAAATAGGTAGATTATTGCTTTGGTTGCATTTATTTCAGTTAAATAATAACGGTTATACTAAACGAAAACAGCAATTCTATGTACGAAAAAAGACCTACCACTATTAATACTAAAACACCCGATCTTTCGAAGATGAAGGCAGTAGTTATCGATTTCAAAACAGTAATATATATTGAAGTAGGTGCCAGCGAAGAAGAGGCCAGAAAACGTTACTCAACACGAGGAGAATATTCCAAGGAGCTGATAAAGGGTAAAAAATCAGTTGGGGTAAAATAAAAAAACAAACAGATCATGTCCTGTGATGCCTAATGATCTCCCTGTTACATTGTAAATACTGATTGTACTACACCATAAAAGGCATACCGTAAAATAGCACATAGACCGCAAGTCCACGCTGGCAAGGCATAATATAGCAGTTGTTGGCGTGTTTTTATTTACCCTTTATTTAATCATCGGCAAGTACTTTTCCCTATTCTCAAAAATTACCCATAGGTTAATTGCCAAAAGTATAAGTGCCATTGGAAGTCCTGATGGTGCATTAAATATGTGCGTTAGAACTATCCCTACCATAACAGGGAAAATAACAACTGCCCCAAGGGCTCTAACTTTTGGAAAGATAAAAAGCAATCCACCAGCAAGCTCTGCAACACCAAGCAGCGGCAAAAGCCAACCTGCTTGCATAAATGCAGTCATCAAATTTACCATCCCTGCGGGCATATCCTTGGGCATGGGCATGTATTGAAAGAATATATTCAGCCCAGAGTTAATGAACATCAGCCCGAAAAGGATACTAATGACTAATAGAATTTTCTGTTTCATCAGTTTATATTTTTAAGAATTAATAGTGCCCCACTTTACAATTTGATACACCACTGTAAACGCCAACTCCCCTCCAATTTAACGTGATCTCGATTTAAGGAATAATATAACATGTTTATTTACAGAGATGTATTATTATTTATTGTGCTGATGGAAGATTGGAACGATGGAATAATGGAGAACAAGAGGTTAGATTCTTGCTTGTATCCTCCATTTTTCCAATTCTCCATTATTCCATTGATTCGAATAAAATAAACCAATTGATATACATATTAATGCATCGTTTCTTGAATCGAACTCACGCAATTTAGAAAACATTACCAATAAAATCGCAAACTGCGATTAATTGGGAAGGGTTTTCCGAGTTTAACTTTTTATTAGCAATAAAAACGGTTGAATTACACTTTTGTTCATTCTGTGAGTTAGTTACAGAATAGTATTGTACTGTTTGCGTGTTTCCAATGCTCGCAAACCAAGGCTACCTATAAAAATAAAACGACCGAGCTGTAAACTCGGTCGAATTGGGGACAAGCTTATTGTTTTGAAATGTTTTATCGGCTTTTTTCGCTACGTTTTGCTGCTTTTGCCGCACGCTTCTCTTTTAAGCTTTTCGTGGGTTCTTTTTTAGTCATTTTCTCTTTATTAACTTTTTCCTTTGACATAGCTGTAAGTTTTAAGGTTAATACTAACCCAAAAATAAAAAATATTTCTTTTTGTTCATTCCATTTTTTGATTGGGAAATGTTAAATTTTGTTAGCGGATTTTTTGGGGAGATGCAGTAAATCCTTCGAGGAATATACCTATTGCTCGAAAGTAAGTATTGCAAACAAAGAGATAAGTGAATACAAAAAGAAATTTTTTTGTCTCCACCTAGGGGTAGGTGAATAGAAAAAGAAATTTTTTTGTCTTCACCTAGGGGTAGGTGAATAGAAAAAGAAATTTTTTTGTCTTCACCTAGGGGTAGGTGAATAGAAAAAGAAAGTTTTTTGCTTTCACCTAGGGGTAGGTGAATACAAAAAGAAAATTTTTTGCCTCCACCTAGGGGTAGGTGAACATAATTTTTTTTTTTGCTTCCACTTAGGGATACGGAAATGTAAAATAACGTTAATTTTTAAACACAAAGGGTTATTGGGCACAGAAGTTGAAGATATAACACTAAAAGAGACATTTTTTCGTTTAAATAATGAAAAATAGCTCTTAGTGTATAAAAAATAACCTAAAATTTAAAAAAATGAATTTACTATTTAGCTTTTCACGTTTGGCTTTGCCCAACTTACTCAGTTACGGGAAGCAGACAATCTTTATCGTTGAATCGGAGAGCATTACTGGTTTGGATACCTGCCCTCCTTTTATCAAATTAAAAGAGGCTGATGCCTCTATTGAGTCGAGCTATAAGTTCGACCGCAAGAGTAAGTATACCGATGATGTGCAAGCTGCCGACGAGAAGCGCGACAAAATCCTAAAGCAGCTATTCCACATTGTTAAGGGGTTTACCAGCTCCACCATCGAGCCCGAAGTGAATGCTGCCGAGCTTATTAGCCGTGCTATAACCCTTTTCGGGAAAAATTTACCCAGCCAGCCGCTCAACACGGAGTCAACCAACCTCAATGGTCTCCTGCTGGAGCTATCCAAGAGAAATTATACACCTGCCATTGAGCTGCTGAACCTAAAGGCGGTACTAGGATTGCTAAAAACTGCCCAGCTGGAATTCGAAACGGTGTTTTACCATCGGGGGGTCGATAAGGCAAAGGCAAAGGACACCCCTGCCGCCAGCAAGCAACGGGTGGATTATGAGCAAGCTATACGTGATATGGTAAGCTATGCCGAGGCACAGGTTACCATTAATGCCGATGCGAACTGGAAGCACATTTGCAGCCTTATTGAAAACCAAAACGCTGCCTACGAAGCACTGCTCCGTACCCGCAAGGATGATTCAGATACCACAGATACTCCTACGGACACCACTAAGTAGAAGGGAAAGGGCTATTTGTAATTAGGACGGAGCTGCAGCTTCGTCCTTTTTTTGTTATAGGGTTGAAGGGTAAGGGATAAAAAAGGGAGATTTGAATATTAGGCATTGCTGAGGGGGTTACGCTTAATATGATATCGCAAATTGCGATACCAAGTTTTTAAGTTTACCTTATTATGCCCATCTCCTTATATTTTTGCAGGTGTGGGTTGTTGAAATATTATGATGGTGGGATAGTTTTGGAGGAATTGGGGTTTGCTAGGTGGGTAATGTGTTTGGTGTGGGTTAAGAGTAGTGTTTTAGAATGAAATTGCTTTCTATTTGCACCAAGAATTTGAGTCATACTAGATTGAAAAATATGGTTTTTTACAACTAAAAAATGTGTAATCAATTACACCTCTATCTCTATTGAATTTTCTACTCTAATAGACTCATATATAGGAATGTTAGAACCAAGAATTTCAATAGACACTGTAATTGCATAAGGAATTTCCGTCATATTTTTATCCCAACCTTTGTGACCTCTTACTGCAAGACTAATTTCACTTGGTAAATCATATGATTTTAAAATTGTCCAATCTTTTTGTAGACTACCATTATTACGACTTATATCTTGAACGCTACCATGATCGCTACGATTTTTGATTTTCCAATCGAAATTGTTAAGTCTGTCTCTTTGCTCTTTATCATAGTTAGTTTCACTATCATTAATTTCTTTTAGAGCATAGTCTTTAAAATCATTATAAGATTCACCAATTTTCGAGGTAGTCCAATCAAGCCAAGTAGAAAAATATGACTTTGTCTTTTGTCTTGTCCTTCTAATTTGAGCAGAAAAGGCCAATGTTACCTCCAATAGAATATCATATTCATCTCCTGGGCTTCTTAGTTCTTCAGGTATATTTAACGCATAAAGATGCCCCTCTTCAGCTTTAATTGTTCCCGCATTATAGAAAGTAATTCTATAATCAGTGTTTTTTGTTACTCTTTCAAGAGAAGGTATTCCGAAACCAAAATACTGAATACTCTTTTTATTCGGATTTTGAAAATAATTATTTGGGAGTCTAGCACCTTGAGCAATAAAAGCTCTGATTAAATTAATGTTTTCATCAGGATATAATTGCTTTAAAACGGCAGCAATATTTGTGACCTTGGGTGTAGAAAAGGATGTACCAACACTTTCCTTTCCAAAAGCACTACCACCATGAAAAGTTGAACGGAGTAATTCAATTGAGGTCTCTTCATTATTTTTAATAAGAAAAGCACCATTTTTCGAATAAACTAAACCCCCTCCATATTCAACAACATCTGGTTTTATTGTGTTCCAAATACCTGTTCCAATCCTTGAAAAAGCAGAAATATCATTTTCACCTCCTAATGAACTCCAATTTTCATCTTCAAATGAATTGTGATTAATTGAGCCAACTGACAAGGAAAAACAACTTTGTGATGGATTTGCTAGTTTGCAATTTCTTTCTTCAAGATATTCAGGGTAGTTTTTACCATTTGATATATACCCTTGGATTAAATCAAACTTGATATTGCCTGTTGCTATTATGAAAAGAATGTTTTTCTCATAAGATAATTTGTCAATAATTGCTGCCCAAGGTGACATGTGCTTTGACCTAAACGGAGAGTCTGAACTGACAGAAAGATTAAAAATTTTGCACTCTTCGTTTCCAACTATAATATCCTTCATCAAACTTGCCGGATATTTATTGGCTAATAAATTGTACTCATTAAGAATCCTTAGATTTCTTATAAAGCAAGGCAATTTATAAGGTGACTCAAGTGTTGATATACCTGATGGATAAAGAATTGCTCCAGCCACTTTTGTGCCATGCCCACCACCTTGAACATAATCTGCTGTTGATGAAGAATTATCCAGATAAGATTTTGAGTTCCCTTTTATTGCAGAAGAGATATATTTATGATCTTCCATTATTCCGCTATCAATTACCCCAACTTCCACGGCATTATGTTCAGGAGGTAAGATTTCAATGTCAGCCTCATGATAATTACCATTTACACCATCAATACCAGATACTGTTTCGATCTCAGATACTTCAAAAACGAATTGATAATTGACTACTAAATCTTTTAATCCTTTCCCACTTATTAGAACCTCACATGCAAAACTATCTTCCAGTTCAACAAAAGAACTTGTTTTTTCTCCGTAATGAGCAATAAAAGCCTCGAAGTGAGTTTGCCTCTCCATCGATAACTCTTCACGTTTCAAGAGTTTTTCTTCATACGCTTCTAATCGCTTTGGCCCTCCTCTTTTCGTTATATCAGGCTCTTTACCTATTGGTTTTGCAAAGGCTATTGAGACTTCAAGCGGATAATTTTTATTGTCATCTATTTTAGGCCATTGTGAAAGTAAATATTCTGATAAAACATGCTCAGGTTTCCACACCTCATTATTTCCCTCAATAATTTGCCAAAACTCAGCAATTTTCCCTGAACCATGTTCTTCAGTAACAAAGCCATTAATCTTTTCTTCGAGAGACCTTAAATTGTCAAATGAAGCCCCAATGATAAATCCGTTGTCCTCCTCTGAAATAATTTCTATTCCAAAGGATTCTAAATCAAATTCAGCAATTATTATGTCAGGATTTATTTGAAGAAAGACAGGGGTTGTAGATACATCTATTTCGGCTAATCCTTGGGTTCTTCTAGTTGCAATAGTTGCTTCCCATTCTGATTTTATCTTGGATGTGCTTCTTTTTAGTGTATCACTATGACTTTGTCGGTTTGTTTTGTTTTGAAGAGTTATCTCATTATCACCGCCTCCACCTTGGAGTCGCGGTTTGCCTGTAAGTTTTTGAATAAATTTTAAATGTGGAAATTGTTCCATTAATTATTTGTTAATAGCTTGGTTTTCTTCTAGGGAATTTTTTATATCATCAACAGAAATTTCTTTGTTAGAATTAATAACGGCTTTCTTAGCAGCATCATTTGCAATTTTTACAATTATTGCGTAAGACATACCTGTCATTTTTTTCGCATATTCTTTTAAATTCACTTTTCCGTTTAAAACCAATGCGGAAAATGAGGTTTTAAGTAGTTGAATAATTTCTTTTTCATTTGGTTTTGGTAATTCAATAAAGTCGTCAAACCGTCTATATAAAGCTTTGTCTAAACTACCTTCAAGATTTGTTGTGCAGATTAAAATACCATCTCCATCGTATTCTTCCAATAGACCAAGAAAAATATTTACAATTCTGTGTATTTCACCAACATCATTTGATGAATTATTACGTTGTTTTCCAATAATATCAAACTCATCGAATAAAAGCACACATGGATAACCTTCCATGTTTTTGAAAAGATTCTGAAGATTTGATGCAGATTCACCCAAGTATGATGAAATAATTGAATCAAATCGTACTTTGTAAAAAGGAAGACCTAAATCCCATGCAATACGTTCAGCCGCCATAGATTTTCCACATCCAGGTGCTCCATGCAATAAAATTTTCTTTCGAGGTTTAAGTCCATGATGAGCAAGCCTTTCTCGCGCAAGATATTCTTTCTCTATTCTTAGTATTTTATGGTCTACTTCACTAGACAATACCATATCGTGCCTTAAATAATCGTTTTCAATATGAGTTGCTAATGGCAGTTTATATCTTCTATCAACAGGGATGCTAAAAGATTTTTCTTTTAGTATTTTAAAAGAAGGTTTATTAGAACTATTATGGGCTAAATTATGATCAATAATGACTTTTAACTTATCTGCTAACTGAATGTGCCCTTTTCTTTTTTCTTCTTCAATTATACTATAGGCTATTTTCATCAAAGGTGTAGTTTCATCACCCTCGATGGATTTAAATAATCTTGTAAGTAATGCTTGATTCATAATAAAATAGCCTTTTTCTTAACGCAAAGATACAAAAATCAAGTTTGATAAAGCAATGTCATCTAATAACTGTTATTAATTGCTTTCTACTCTGCTCGAAGTCTTTTACTTCATTTTTTTGAATAAAGATCTCCAGCCTACCCAAATTCAATTTTCAAAACATCACTTAAACGGGAAAAATTTTCAAATAATAATTCCTTTTAATTTGTAATCGAAATTAGATAAAATACCTAAACAAACTACAATTAACCGAGGGAATTTTAAAAATATTTTATTGATCTTAAGCCATACGCCTAAAGCGTGAGTATATGTATAGGCTTTTCCTATTTTAAGGTTTAACCCAGCACAAATTCATTAAAAAACCGATACGTTCATCAACATAAACAATCTCCCTCAATTTTCTTACTGTTTAAATAAGACCGATTGGAGTTACTAGGAATACTACCAATTATAAATATGTCCGTTCTTAATCTGGTATTTAGGAATATAAATGTTTTTGAATAGAGGGAAACCCTTAAAAAACAAACTTATGGGGTTCAATAATATTAATTTATGCAATAAAAAAGCAACCTATCAAAAAACCGCTAATTTTGTATTGATTCTTTAAAATGGTTAACTTGTTAAAAAAAATCAAAAGGTATGTCAGAAAAGAATAAAGGATTTAGCTTCAAAAATCTGTTTATTAGGGATATAGAAGTTGACAAACAGGAAACAAAAACCCAAAATGATAGTCCCACAAATAAAACTCCACAACCATTTGTTGGAGTTCAGGATCAATCGCTAGTGGAGGATTTCGTTCAACGTCTTCAGAATCTAATCAATCAGAACAACCAATCTGGTTTTGATTTCCTTGAATTCACTGAATCCCTTTTTGAAGAAAACCAAAATCCAGAACCGGCAGTATATAAAACAGTCTTTAGAATTGCACAAAAGATTGACAAATCGCTTACACCCTCACGGTTACTCGAAAGTGCTATGTATTATAAAGATTTAGTGCAACGAACTGCCGAAGCTGAAATTAGCAAGGGAGTAACGAAAAAATCGGATTTACAAGTTGAAAAAGACACTGAGAAAAGTAATCTGGACAAAGGATTAAAGGATACAAGAACAAAGATACAACAGCTAACCAAGCAAATTCAGGATCTCCAAAAACAGGAGGAAAGTTTGAATGGTCAACTTTTGGTTATCGATCAAAAATATGAAGGTAAGTTTACTGATATCGACAAGAAAGTAAACGCCATTCGTACTGCAAAAGAGCAGGTGATTACTAGCATTGTTGATATTGAAGCTGGAATAAAATCGAATCTATCTTAAAAATAAATAATTAGTGCTATGCAAACTGAATCAAAAACAATTACCCAATTGCCAATAATGAAATATTTTGATGATGCCAAACTCATCGAAAGAGGGCAAGAAGCAATTGGAAAATGGCGAAAAGGCGAAAAACCTATTGGTGCTTTTATTGGGTTAATAATAATGGGGGTTATAGGTTATGGTGTAATCAGATGGGTAATACCTGCGGTTTTTATTGCATTAAGTCAGGTTTTAGCAGTAATTGTATCTGTGCTGGCAGTTATTTTAGTTATTATACTACTGCCTGCTATATTCAAACTTTTCCGAAGAATTGTTCGCGGATTTCACAAAGCTATAATCCGTTGGAATCCTTTCGATGAACTCGATGAACAAAAACAAAAGATGTGGGAGACTCACGATTTGTTTTTAAAGCACAAAGCGAAAATAAAACAGCTCCGCACGGATTTTGAGCAAATGTCAAATGAAACACGTGCTGTTGCCGAAAATTCTAAAACCGAAGTTCAAAGGCAAACCAAAAAGGCTGGTGAGATTAAGAGTAAGATGGAGAAACTGATTGCCGAAAAAGGTGAAGAGATTAAGGAAACCGATGAGTATGTTGAACTTCAACAACAGTTTATCAATGCAACTTCTGCTGGTACACGCACAAATACAACACTCGAAAAAAATATTGAGTGGACCACTAAGTATTCTGCTCGTTCCAACATCTTTGCAAACCTTGACCGTAAATTGGCCATAGGTGCAACTCTTCTCGAAAACAAGATTAAGGATTTTGAGGAAAGTATAAATATTATGAAAAAGGATTGGGAAATGGCTGCAGCATCACGCGGAGCTACAGCAATTCTTAAAGAAATCCTTGGCCCTGGTGGACAGAACTGGAAGTTGGAATACGCCCTTGAATTTGTTGCTGGACGAATTTCAGAAGATTTGGCAATGACCGCCCAAAATCTTGAAGATTTAGAAAGAAATACAACAGCATTCAATTTCGATAGCGATGAGGCTTACGATACACTGCTCGCTATTGGCAACAAATTGGATGCGGGACAGATAGAGATTCCGAATCCTTCAAAAATCTCAAATCCGAATCACAAGCTAACCCGTGAAGAAAAGAATGCTGCAGGGCCACTTGGTGATATTTTTTAATACTTAACCGATAAGCAAATAAACCTTAATAAATAAAGAATATGGAAACAGGATATCAAAACAAGCCAGGATTTTCAATTCCAGGATTTCCTCAAAAATGGACTTTTGGATTTCAACTGATAGTACTTTTACTGATCGTTGGTGTTATAGGAGCTGGAGTATATTTCGGCTATCCATATATGAATAAGGCATCTAAGGGAAATACAGCTGAACTACGTGCTGGATTTAACAACTTTGTTGGCTTTGCCCCTGGTATCGACATGAACGGTGGTGCTAAACCAAATAAAGAATCCAGAATGTACAAAGAGTTTGGCGTTCTTTTCGAGGCAATAAGAATGGACGATATGCAAAAGCTTAATGATGCTTTGAAAAACGGCGACCTTGATTTTATTTTTACTACCACTGATATTTCACCTATTGGAATGGATCGCAGTAGCGACCTTGCTAAAATGTCGGTAATGCAGTTTTTAAAGATTGATGATTCACGCGGGGCAGATGTTTTTATTGTTGATAAATCTATCAATACTGTTGCTGACCTTAAAGGTAAGAAAATTGCCTGTGCTCTAGGTTGGCCTAGCAATACCTTACTTCATGCTACACTTGAAGCTGGTGGTCTTACCGAAAAAGATGTGCAAATTTTACCAATGGGTGATCCATTTGCAGCCAAAACAGCCTTTACTACTGGTAATGCCGATGCTACTGTTGTTTGGTCGCCTGATGATGAAGAATGTCTAAAATCAAGAGATGCCAAGGTGTTGACAAGCACTGAATTACTTCCAAATATTATTATGGACGGATTTATTGCTAGAAAGGACGTTTTGGAAAAGAAGAAAGATCTTTTTGTTAAACTATCAAGAGCATGGCTTGTAGCTAATGCTGAGATGAGCGACCCTGCAAAAATGGCTAAAGCAGCTCAGACCTACAAAATAGCATTTGAAGTTCCCGATGATGTAAGTATCATCCTTGACGGAATGAAAAAAATCCATTATGCAAATTATGGTGATAATATTAACTTTTTTGGATTAAGCACTGATTTTACTGGTCTTACCGGGCAACAACTTTATACCAAAATGGCAAGAGTTTATAAATCTAGCTACGGAAATAACCTGACCAATATTGTTCCTTGGGCAGAAGCTTCGTTTCCTGGAGTTATTCAAGCCATTAACGACTTAAAGGGTGATGCTCATGTCGCAGAAGGGCAAATTCAGTTTGCTGCTCCAACATCTGCTGATGCAAAAACTCCTGCAGTTGCCATTAAGCCTATTATCATCAACTTTGCAACTGGAACATGGGGGCTTACCTCTGAAATGAAAGATAAAATTGAAAATCAGCTTGGTCAATTATCGGTTGAATTTGCTGGAATGAAGGTTCGAATTGAAGGAAACACCGATAATGTTGGTGATGCATCGATGAATAGGGAACTTTCCCAAAAACGTGCGAAATCGGTTGCCGATTATCTTGTAAAAACTTACAATTTCGATCCCAACAGATTTATTATTGTAGGCAATGGCCCTGATAAACCAGTATCAAGCAATAGTACCGAAGAAGGACGTGCTACAAATCGTCGTACAGAGTTCCAGTTACTTGGAAAATAGGATATTGAAATATCTTTTTTACCATGAAGGAGGATACTAATTATCCTCCTTTATAGTAAATAGTCGAGAAAAATCTGAAATTATGGATACAATAAAAAACCTTTTTACTTTCGCAGGTGTCGTTGATAAAAAAACATCAACAATAGTGAGTATTTTGGGATGGGTGCTGCTAATCTTTTTCTGGTGGTTGATCCCAACACTTGGATGGATTAAATCGACCATTCTTCCCTCTCCAATAGATGTGATCTTGTGCTATAAAACCCTTTTTATAGAACGAAATCTATTGTATAATACGGGTTATTCAATCTTTATAAACATGGGCGGGTATTTACAAGCAATGGCTTTTGCAATTCCCCTCGGATTTATGGTTGGACTAATCCCATTTTTCAGGCATCTAGTTAGCAAGCAAATTGAAGCTATTCGTTTCACGCCACTACCCGCTACAACAGGTATTTTTATGGCTCTTTTTGGCCTTGGTTTGGGTGTTAAGGTTGAATTTCTTGCATTCGGTATTTTTGTATACTTACTTCCTGCAATTGCACAACGAATAAAAGATATTGAAACCGACGATCATCTCAAAGCACTTAAGCAGACAATGTGGACTCTGAATGCTAGCCCATGGATGACTCTGAAACATTTCTATATCCCATCAGTCTTGAGTCGATTCTCAATGGATGTAATCAACCTAGTTGCAGTTAGCTGGACTTATATTGTAATTGCCGAAATGGTTAACGCACAGGGTGGACTTGGATCAATGATTTACATGGCAACTTCGCGTGGTTCACATGTCGATCAACTTTACGCAGTCCTACTACTCATCATTTTTATAGGATTTGTACAGGATAAACTACTCAAATTGCTCGATAAAAAACTATTTAAATTTAAATACGCCTGATAATAATGAAACATCCATGATAATAGCCTTAACACACACAAGAATGACTATTTTATGGATGTTCCATCTGTACCTTTAAAAACAAAAAACAGACAGATGAAAAGAAATATATTTCAAAAACAGGATGATAGTGAAAACACCGAACCAGTTGAAAGCAAAGTGGTAACGGAAAGCAACGTTGAAGGAAATAACGATACATCTACCAATAAAGCAGCTGTCAACCAATTAACCGATATAATAAGCCTTGTTAAAATCAATCAGGTTTATACTGAAAACAAGTCTTCCAATGTTGTCTTTAAGGATTTTAATCTTAGCATAAAAGATATAAAAGACCGAGGACAATTTATTACTCTTATGGGTAAATCGGGTTGTGGGAAATCTACATTACTTCGATACATTTCTGGGTTACAGGTACCAACTTCTGGCGAGGTTTATATCTATGGGAAAAAACGTACCGAAAAGGACAGAATTCCCATGGTTTTTCAGCAATATACATCGTTTGAATGGAAAACAGTATTGCAAAACGTTGCCCTTCCATTAATACTGAAAGGTGTTTCAAAGGAGGAGGCTAACGAAAAAGCCATGGAAATGATAAAAATTGTTGGATTGGCTGGACATGAAAGCAAATGGGCAAAGTACCCAATACTGTCGGGTGGTCAATTACAAAGAGTTGCCATTGCACGTAACCTTGTTGTTAACCCGCAAATACTGCTAATGGACGAACCCTTTGGCGCATTGGACACCATTACTCGAAGGCAAATACAGCTGTTTCTTCGCTCAATATTTGAAAATGCAAAATTGGATCCAACGGTTATATTTGTTACTCACTCCGAAAGCGAAGCTGTTTTTCTTTCCTCGGATGTTTACATTTTAGATTCAGGACCTGCATCCATTTTACATCATTATACAATTGATTTACCAAAGGTTCGCGACGAATCAGTAAGATATTCAAAAGAGTTTACTGAGTATGTAAATAAGTTAGGTTCACTTTTGGAAGAATTGAAAAAGGAGGGAAAATAATTTGACCATAAAATAGATAGAAAGGGTGAAAGAGGATTAATTCTTTTTTCACCCTTCCTTTTTTTGTTTCGTTTTAGCAATTTCAGTATATCCAAATTAATTTGCTTTACATGGAATAAACCTATTACATAAAAAGCAATAGAAGCAAATCCTGCGTAATTAAGGCAATCCCGTACATTGGACTCATTTAAAAGACTAAGATTTCATTAAAAATAAAAAATATTTGCACATACAAATAATGTTATATATATTTGCATCGTTATGTCGGATGAGAAGAATACATATTGTAAATGTTTGTATTATTCTGCAAATGCTTTGGCACGAATCATTACAAAAATAGCAGAGGAAGAGTTTGTTGTTGTTAACCTTGCCCCCAGCTATGCCTTTGTTGTAATGACTGTTAATAAAAGACCAGGACTTTTAGCTGGTGAGTTGGCCGAAATTATGATGCTTACACCTTCTACAGTAACCCGGTTGTTAGAAAAACTAGAGAATCAGCAACTAGTTAAAAGACATACTGAGGGTAGAATTACCATGATTTATCCTACACCAAAATCTGTTGAGATAAATCAAGAAATACAGGCCGCATGGTTTAAACTGTATACAAGGTATACCGATATTCTTGGAAAGGAGTTTGCTCAGCAATTGACTGAAGATATTTTTATATCGGCTGTAAAACTGGATACGAAGTAATATTTTTTTAACCAAATAGTTGTATATACAAATACAAATCAATTAAATCTACTGAAAAATGAAAAATTATGTAATTACAGGTGCAACCGGAAATATCGGGAAAAACCTTGCAAAGGAATTGCTCTCAAAAGGGCAAAAAGTAAAAGTAGTTGGCAGAAATGCTGAAAAACTTCAGGAATTAGTATCTCTAGGTGCTGAAGCGTTAGTTGGAAATGTAACCAACAGGAATTTTGTAATTAAAGCATTTGCTGGTGCTGATGCTGTTTTCTGTTTAGTTACACCCGATTTTCATTCTACCGATGTTCGAAAAGAGCAGAACGTGATTGTTGAAAATTATTTTGAGGCAGTAAAGGCCAATAAGATTCCAAATGTAGTTTTACTTAGCAGTGTAGGTGCTCATCTGCGTAAGGGTGCAGGAGTTGTTGATGGACTTGGCTATATGGAGGAAATTTTTTTACAGCTTAAGGATACTAACGTGCTAAATCTTCGCCCTACCTATTTCATGGAGAATACCCTTGGAATGATTGGAACTATCAAACAAATGGGGATAGCCGGAAATCCAGTAAATCCCGATGTTAAGTTTCCTATAGTAGCAACCAAAGATATTGCTGCTGTAGCAGCAAAACGATTACTCAATTTGGATTTCAAGAACAATTCTATTGAGTTTGTTCTTGGGGCAAAGGATTATTCTTATGGTGAGATTACAGCTATTGCAGGTAAAGCAATTGGGAAAGAAGATTTAAAATATGTACAGTTTCCATACGAAGATACTATAAAAAGTATGGTTGCTTCCGGTTTTTGTGGTGAGGATGCTGCAAAGCTAATGGTAGATCTTGCTAAAGCCATAAATGATGGTACTTTACTTAACGGTCATACACGTACTGCGGCAAATACAACACCTACCACGTATGATGAGTTCTCCAAAACCTTTGCTTGGGTGTATCAAAACAGCTAATATTGCATCAGAGGAGTATTAGTGCATGAATTTTTAAAATGTAGTTATGGAAAAAATTAAAATTGAAAACAATGTACTTATCCCAATGCCAATGAGCATTTTGGGTGTAAAAATCAATGGAAAAGAGAACTACATGGCAGTTGGTTGGATTTGTAGAGTTAATGCAAATCCACCCATGATTGCCATGGGAATTGGGAAGCGTCATTTTAGCATAAAAGGAATTGAGGAGAACAAGGAGTTCAGCGTAAATTTTCCCAGCGAAGAACAATTGGTCGAAACAGATTATGTTGGCATATATTCTGGTGCCAAAGATGATAAATCAAAAGTTTTTAAAGCAAGCTATGGGGAATTAAAGAATGCTCCGTTAATTGATGAGGCTCCATTAAGCATGGCTTGTAAGTTGGTTGATATCGTTGATCTACCAACTTACTCTATTGTAATTGGCGAAATAGTTGAGGCCTATTGTGATAAAACTGTTTATACGGGCAGAAATATTGATTTCAGCAAAATGAAAGCGTTTTTTCTGACGATGCCAGATAATAAGTACTGGTCGTTTGGAAATGAAATTGGCAAGGCTTGGTCCGATGGAAAGGATTATTTAGTTCAAAGCTAAGATCAATTTAAACGATAGGTATAAAATTGTTTAGGACGAGGTAAATACTCGTCCTTTCTGATATTAAAAGAGTCTCAATTTGAAAATATTTTACTTGAGGTTACTATATTTTAACAATAGCTACCTGCTACTTGATTTTGCGAAGGACATAAAAATAAACATTAGTAACTTTCTTGTAATCTAGTCGTCATTATTAGATAATATTTTCATTGCGGGTTGGCATAAATCAATTCAACCATGTCATTAGCAGTTATATTCAAAAAAAAATTATTAAACTATTCGTTAAAGAGATATATTAGCATACTTTTGCACCCGAAAACTTAGGTTGGCGGCATACTTTTTGTTTAAGCAAGAGTTTTTATCCGAAAAAGCAGATGAACCATTGTAGTTTAAAGGAATGTACGGCGACAGAATAAAAAAACATATTTTCACCAGAAGGGTTGACCAGTTTTTTAGAGATGTTTACGATATCAGTAAGTTCTTTAAAACGTTTTTTAAAGAAGCGTTCAAAAGACCTTTCCATTTTAACGAGCTGATAAATCAGTGCTACGAGGTTGGCTTTAGATCTCTACCTCTGATTACCCTAACAGGCTTTATTATTGGAATTGTTTTTACTATACAATCCCGACCACCGTTAGAAAACTTTGGAGCTTCATCATGGTTACCCTCATTAATGGGCATTGCAATCATAAAATCATTAGGACCATTAGTAACCTCGCTTATTTGTGCTGGGAAGGTTGGTTCTGGTATTGGCGCCGAATTAGGCTCCATGAAAGTAACGGAACAGATTGAGGCCATGGAGGTTTCATCCATTCATCCTTTTAAATTCTTGGTTGTTAACAGGATATTAGCTACCACCATCACTATTCCTATTCTTTCCTTTTATTGCTGTTTCATTGCCCTGATGGGTTCATTTATCAATGTTCATTTTGAAGAGAGTAGCAGTATAATAACCTTCTATCAGAATGCTTTTTCCACTATAACATTTATCGATATTATTGAATCTACAATAAAAGCAGTTACTTATGGATTCACAATTGGCTTTGTTGGATGCTATAATGGTTACAATGCTTCGCAGGGAACTCGTGGAGTAGGAAAGGCGGCAAACCTAGCAGTGGTGTATGCTATGTTCATTATTTTTATTGAGGAGATACTGATTGTCCAAATTTTCACTTGGATTATTAATTCTTAAAAAATGGATAAAATAAAGCAGCATTTCATCGATAAGGAAGAGCAAGTAATCTCAATCAGAGGGCTATATAAATCGTTCGGCGATTTACAAGTTCTTAATGGTATTGATTTTACACTCTACAAAGGCGAAAATGTTGCCATTCTTGGTAAATCAGGAACGGGGAAGTCGGTTTTAATAAAGATTATTGTTGGCTTACTTAGACCTGATAGGGGAGAGGTATTCGCATTGGGTAAATCAGTACACACATTAAACCACAAAGATTTAGATGACTTGCGTTTACGAATTGGCTTTTCATTTCAGAGCAGTGCTTTATATGATGGAATGAATGTATACCAGAATCTTGCATTCCCGTTAACCATGAATGCAAAGCATCTTACTAAGAAAGAGGTGGATACAGCAGTAGAAAAGGTGCTAGATGCGGTAAATCTAAGCGATAAGAAAAAGCAAATGCCCTCTGAACTTTCTGGCGGACAACGGAAAAGAATTGGTATTGCCCGTACGCTGATTTTAAAGCCAGAAATAATGCTTTATGACGAACCTACGGCAGGGCTGGATCCAATAACCAGCACCGAAATTATTCAGCTTATAAATGAGGTTCAACAGCGATATAACACCAGTTCCGTTATTATTACCCACGATCTTACATGTGCAAGAAACACATCGGACAGAACAGCCATGCTTCTTGATGGGAAATTTGCTAAAGTGGGTCAATTCGATGAGATATTTAACACCGAAGATCAGCATTTAAAGGAATTCTATAATTATAATTTTATTCAGTAGTAATCAAATGAACGAATCATCTTATAAAAGGTACGTAATTGTAGGCTTTTTTGTTTTTGTAGGAATATCTATTCTAGTTACTGCAATCCTTCTAATTGGAGATTTACATAAAACATTTGAGCAAAAAGTTGAAGTTGCTTCAATTTTTAATGATGTTGCTGGACTTCAAAAGGGGAACAATGTTTGGCTCTCTGGCGTTAAGGTTGGAACAATTAGCAATATAGCATTTACTGGCAAATCGAAAGTTAAGGTTAGTATTCTTGTTGATACGGATGTTCGGAAATATATTCCGAATAACTCAAAGGTAAAGATTAGCAGCGATGGGTTAATTGGAAATAAAATACTTGTTATTTTCGGCGGTACCGAGGATACTCAATGCGTAAAGAATGGCGATTCCTTAGCCGTGGAGGAGCAGCACTCCTCGGAGGAGATGATTAATACCCTAAGGAAAAGCAATGATAATATACTTGCTATTACCAGTGATTTTAGGGTGCTCAGCAAAAAACTAGTTGATGGCGAAGGAACAATAGGTAAACTATTGAACGATAACTCTGTATACACCAATATCAATGCTTCTGTTGCTTCTCTGCAAAAAGTAATGGGAGAAGCCCAAAAGGTAATGAGTTCCCTTAAAACATTTAGTTCAAATCTCAACAAGGAAGGTACATTAGCAAACGATTTAGCCACCGATACGCTAATGTTTGGCTCAATAAAAACCTCGGTGATGCAGCTACAACAAATAACTACAGCAGCCTCAGAGTTTGTTAAAAATCTTAACCAAAAGATTACCGATTCTAATACCTCATTGGGGGTTTTATTGAACGATAAAGAATCTGGAACTAATGTGAAGGAGACCATTAAAAACCTAGAGAGTAGTTCTAAAAAGCTAAACGAGGATCTTGAAGCACTTCAACATAACATGTTCCTTAAAAAATATTTTAAAAACAAGACTAAATCTGCTAAAAAGGATACGCTAAAAAATGGTAATTCTTAAAACAAACACTTTATTTTCCATTTGCTTAAGAAGAATATTATTTTAATGTAAGTTCGATATAATAAAAAGGATGTTTGTTCATTGATGTAAGGTTTAATATAACGGTGCGATGCACCTTTAATTTACAGGATTTATATATTTGGCTACAAATATTATGCGGCTCTGCCGCTTGAGGAGTTTTTAACCTTTTTGATTCACGCTTTGGGTGCGTAGCACCTTGATATTTGTAGACATTTCACGACCATAGGGTATAATAGGTACAGAGTACCGTAATCTTTTGAAAGACACTGACAATCAGGCAGGTGGTTGGTGTTGTAGCTATATTTCTTATGTCGAACTCACGTTACTTTAGGATAAGTGGAAAATTTCTGTGATTATTGAATTTAGTGAGTTATAAATCCGATATTCAGATTTTACTTAGCAAGGATTCAGGTAAACTTTTCAAAAACGATTCAACCATTTCATCAACTTTTGTGTTTATCTTTTTTTGCTTTGATTTTGTATGTATAATTGCAGAAATATTTTAAAAACAAATAATCAATAAAAATATGAAGCAGGTAATATTTATTCTCATGGCTACTCTAGCCATTTCGTGTAACCAAATATACCCCAAAATGGACAATGGCAGCAGCCATGAGTTAGCCGTTGAAGAGGTGATTCAAGCCTCAGGGTATACCTATTTAAAGTTTACCGATAATGATACTGAGCAGTGGCTAGCAACTACAACCATTGATGCTAAAGTAGGGGAGAAGTACTACTATGAGAAGAGTATGGTGATGGAAAATTTTCATAGCAAAGAGCTGAATAGGGATTTCAAAACGATCCTCTTTGTGGATAGAATAACGACTGAACCCATATCAGGAGAAGAGAAAACTAAACCTGTTGCACCCGGCTCAGCAAAAGCAAAAGCGGAAAAGATGGTTGTTGTAATTGAGAAATCCAAGGATGATATTACTGTTGCAAACCTTTATTCGAATAAAGAAACGTATGCCAATAAATTAGTATTAATAAAGGGTAAGGTAGTTAAGTATTCCCCTGAAATTATGAATAAAAATTGGATTCATATTCAGGATGGAACCGAATACGATGGAAACTACGATTTAACCGTTACCACTCTCTCTGAGTTTAAGGTTGGAGATATTGTTACACTCGAAGGCAAGATAGTTTTAGATAAGGATTTTGGGTACGGGTATATATACGATGTGCTTTTAGAAGATGCCGTTGCTAAGTAGAAATTAAGATGTAGGTTTATTTGAATCCCGAATACAAGATAAGGACGAGGTAAATTCTCGTCCTTTTTAATTTTGTAGATTATCTCATTAAAAAAGCGTAATCGGGAGGTTACGCTTAATAGGATATCGCAAATTGCGATTTTAGGATATTAATATTACTCTGTTGCGCTCATCCTCTTATATTCTTGCAGGCATTGGCTGCTGAATTGTTATGATGGGGGGATGGCTTTGGATGGGAATTTACTAAATGAGTAATGTATTTGGTGGGGTTGGGATTTGTATATAGGGAAGGGGTTACTAGAAGATTTCAAATCCAAAAGGTAAAGGGAGATGGATAGGATATTTGGCCTAGCAGGGGAGACCTTTAGAAAATCTGTGTTATTCCAAGTCTACTAGAGTAACTACTGTATTCAACTTGCATCTCAGAAAGCAGTTCTTTATTGAAAATTTTAATGTTATTAAATTCTGCTTTAAATGATTCTTCAGGTACTGAGAAAGTATATCTAAAATCAAATAAGAAGGTTACATCGTTTTCTTCTTCACTTAAATATAAATGATCATAAATTTTAATTGAATCTACATTTGATGAACCTTTTTTAAATTCTTTTTTTGCATTCTCTTTTCGAATAGGATTAACAATTTTAAGACCACTTAACAATTTAAGGTTTTTCCCAAATTTATTTTGTGCTATGTCGCATGGCCTAGAAAGTAAAAGAGCAATACTAGATATCTTTACATTATTTCCTGATTGGTGACTGATAAAATCCATTACAATTTTATCATCGTGAATTGAATATTTATTTCTCCAATCATTATCTTTAAATTCAGAAATGATTCCGGGGGAAATTAATTCATTAGTCAGATTTTTTTCAAGTTTAAAATGAAACCAACTATTTAGTTCTTTATCAATAACTGAGTCTTCGACCTTATCAAGGTTGTATAAATTTTCAATATTTAATTCTGTTATGTTATTTTCATTGATGTTTTTCCTTGTATTCGAAATTAAAATACTATCCAAAGCATCAAATAGAATTAAACGTTTACGAATGTTGTTTGAACTAGATTTTATTGAACCACCGCCATGACAAATGATAATTTTCTTGAGTTTATCATTAAAAATATTAGGATCTGAGGTTTTAGTTAAATGACCTAATATCTCATTTGTAGAATGTTTTACACTTTTTTTCCAAATTTGAATTTCTTCTAAAGCAGGAATTGTATCTAACTCTGTATTTATTTCTTCGAATAGTTTTGAATAATCATATTTCTCTTCTCCAATTTTAGAATAATCAGTTTTACTTTTGACTAAAAAAGTAAAAGGCATCCTATTTACTTGTTTAAGGTGTTCTAGGACAGAATTTGATTTTGATGTATCTTTAGTCCAAAGCACTAATATATAAAATGATTTTTCAGAAACTAAAGATTGAACCCAATTTGAGCATTGCTCAGCATCAAATCTTTCAGAATAATATAAATCTAAAAAGATAAGGTTTACATCGGAAAAACAGTTACTCGGCATTGTATCTCCATCAAAATAAGATGCATTAAATAATTTGCATCCTACACCTAATTCTCGATAATAGTCAAGTATTCCTTGTACTTCACTTTTCACATCATCAATTACAACAATATTTGGTTCTAAGAATTTCATTGGCTATTGTTTTTTATTAAATACTAGTTTTACTATAGCTCCATTATATTTCTCAGGAATATCAAAATCTAATATTTCTTCTTTGCTTGTAATAATGTCAAGTTTGCCATATTTCATCATTATTGTATCAATCAAGTACATGCCTATTCCGATCCCATCGGATTTTCTGGAAAAAAATGGACGAACCAATTCTGATATGTCATCTTTAAACCCCGGACCATTATCTGCAATGATTACAATTGTTGACATCTCATGTTTTACACACTTTAAAAAAATGGATTTTTCATTTTTATATATAGTATCTAGCCAGTAAATACTATTATCAATGATATTCATTAGCATAGTAATATAAAATCTTTTATCACAATTGATAGTGTTTACATTATCCTCTATGCAAATTTCATAAGATATTTTTCTGTTAAGTAGTTTTAATTTATAGTTGTTAAATGCTCTGTTGGAGGCTTCACGAATGTCCAAAGGTTTATCACCACCTTTTCGTAATACAGAAATAATTCCTTCTGTATATTGCTTCAATTCTTCAACTTGATTTGTAATAATATCATTTTTTATAGGCTCTGATTTCACGGTTTCCTCCATTCGAGGAATTAGTTTTTCAATCTCATGAAGTGCAACAGAGGCAGTCATGCCAACTCCCGCTGGAATTAATAATGTCTTTTGATCATCTTCATACTTTTCTTCAAGTCTTTCAGCTTCTTCAAGTAATTTCTTTTTCTTTTCTTCATTATTTAAATCAGAGTTTTCTAACAAAGATTTGAAATTACTAATTTTTGTATCAAATAAATTACTTGAAGACTTTTGATTGAATTTCAACCATCTTGTTCTATCAGAAAATCTTGTGGCAGCAAATTCATTTAAGACAGTCTTTAAGACCATATAAAAACTTAAGTATGCATCATTTTCAACGAATCCCTCTCTATTAGTTTTTTCAATTAAACAATTTGATGTTTCAGCATCAAGATATATATAACCAATTACATTATTACTTGAAAACCACATTTTACTTTGAATCCTTTCCAAATCTAAACCTAACCAGTCATTTGCAGAATTTCCATAGTCATAAATTCGTAAGTCGTTTTTAAATACCTTAATACCAGAGTGTTCTTTTAAAACCTTCTTAACAAGATCAGCATTAAGTGTATAGTCTCTCATTGAATGTGAGTCAAGGTCGAACGTATATAACTCAACAGCCAAACTACCGAATGGCAGTAGTTTTGAATCAAAATCTAATAGAATCTCCTCTATTTTATAATTTTCGTGTTCCTTTTTTTCTAAAACTTTACGAAGTCTGTTTTTAACCTTACCTCTGATATTTTCATTAAACCGTAGATCATTTTTGATGATCCTTTTACCGATATCTGGGTTGTTTTTCAAAACAAATTCATATTCAAAATCGACATCATAATTACTACTAATTAGGGCATTGATTTTAAATGGCGCCTCATCTAATATTTTATCAACAGTTGGAAAATCAACTAACCATTTATTATCAAAATTCAAATTAATTTTGAAACTATCTTTTGTTATCTTAGGAGATAACATCGAGAGGGTTTGCCCTTTTAAATCTCTTGCCATCCCCTTAGTCCAAATTTCTTTTAATCCACTTAAACGAATATAAGTTCCACTTTTTTCTTTGAACCTAAAATCTTTTTTATCCTTTTTGATTTTCCATTTTATTGGGACGTCTGATAAATGCTTTGACTGATTAAAATCTTTCCAGTCAATATAAAGTTGAATTTCATAATCTGCTAATATTTTACTTTCAATCTCCTTTGAATTTTCCTTAAAATATATTAATAGTGGTCGGGTTATAAGTAAGATTTGACTACTCAATTTATGAACAGCAAATCTACCAACACCTTTCTCTCCCATTGGTATTCTATCATAAAGAGCAGATTTGATAATTTGTCTAAGTCCTGTATTTTTATTTATAGGTTTTCTAAAATCGGAACCTGGTTCTAACCATACATCTTCAATTATTTGTGATGTCATCCCTATTCCATCATCTTCGATTATAATTACAGCATTTTCAATATTTTCAATTTCTTTAAAATAAACATCAACTTTTTTGGAGTCAGCATCATAGCTATTTTTAACTAATTCATAAATAGCCATTACTGGACTTTTTATTAGTTCATCTCCCAATAAAGTAAGTATATGCGCTTTGGGATTAAAGTGCTTTTCTTTTAATTCTTCTAACATAGTATTTTCATTATTTCTTGTGCAATCGCACTAGCCATTATTGGTGGAACAGCATTACCTATTTGTTTAAAAGCAGCCGTTCGATTTGCTGCTTCCTTTACACCTTCAAAGTAGTAATCATCTGGGAAGGATTGTAAACGTGCGGCTTCTCGGACAGTTATTGAGCGATTCTGTTTAATGTCGGGATGAATATAATAATGACCATCTTTTGCAATATGAGCAACAACTGTATGAGAATACGGAAGGTCATTTGCAACTACTTTAAACCTATCGAAAAAGGAATGACGATTTTTGTGTGTTTTTAATCTTTCTTGAAGGTCATTATAATCTAGGCGTTCTTTGTTTTTATTCCACTTATTAACAGCTATTCGATAAATTTCCTTATCCTGTTCTGTATGAGGTCTGGCAACATGCTGAGTTAAAATATCAATGCCATTACGGACAACGGAATTTTTAAGCCAAGAATTTGTTTTGCCTGAATAAGTAGTGAATTTATCTATGCCTTCACCTGCTTGTAGTTTTGGCAAATCAGAAAATAGTAGTTCAACTCTTGAATCACAACTATTTTTAATTGATTCTAGATTTGGGATATTAATGGATAAACTTTTCTCCCAACCAATAATAATAATTCGCTTTCTATTCTGTAGAACACCAAAATTGTTTGCTTCTAGTGTGAAAAGTTGCATGTAATAACCTTTTTTCAGAAATAGATCCTCCATTTTTCTTAGATACAATCCATCTTTAGCTGATTTTAATCCAAGTACATTCTCAAAAACAAACATTTTAGGATTATACTTTTCTAAGTATTTTGCATACTGTACATATAGGTAGTTGCGGGGGTCTTTTGCCATTCCATCGTCTGATCGTGCCCTTCCAACTAAAGAGTAAGCTTGGCATGGCGGACCACCAATGATTAGATCAATATTTTCCTTATTAATGTTCTTAATGGTTTTATGAATTTCAGAATTACTCTCAGTACCTATTGGAAAATTAATTATCGTTGCTAATAATTCTTTAGGTACAGATTTATATAAAGTTTCTCGATTGACTTCACCTCTTAAATAGGCTAAATATTTATCAAACTCATTATTTGACTTCAAGTAATGATAAGCAGTTCTTGTTTTCAGAGTAAAGCAGGCTGCCTCATCAATCTCAACATGAGCAATAGGTTTAAACCCTGCTCTGAAAAATCCTTCAGAAAGCCCTCCGGCACCAGCAAATAAGTCTATATAATTGAGCATAATTCTCTTCAAATAACTCAAAAATAAAAACCTTTAATATAAGCATTTTTCCATAAGATGTGAACAATAGGCAATATTTTTTAATAAGGTGGATAATGTTAGGCTCGGTTAAATGTGGAACTTATGTTATTGCAGAAGATTTATTATAAGGTGGTTGCAAAATTTTATTGGAATGGCAAAATCTAGTTCAGTTTGTGCTGCAAACCCAAGAATGGAGATATTTGTATAGGCCTTACCTATTTAACTTTTTGGTTTGCCCTTTTTTAGAGTAGGTTTATCGGGTTTGCTTTCCAATTTTTTAATACTATCGGCAACAGGAAGGTTTTCGGGCATGGTACCACCAATCTCCTTAATGGTTTGGCGCACTTTCTTTCCAACCTCTAAATGTGTTTGGTTGGCTTTTTGTTTCCCTTTTATTTTTTCTCTACGAAGTTTTTCTTCGGTTTGCGTTGCACGAAATAGATTAGCAGCCAGTTCGGTACTACCCATGTGGTCGAGTATTTGTTGGCTTTTTTTGGTGTATTTCTTTGGTATCCAGCCCGCCATATAAACCCATATAGCCATGGTTTTGGAAAATGGCATAATCAATGGGTTCTATTACACCTGCATCTTTAGCCGCAGAGGCTAACAGGGAGTTGTGCTTTGCCATTTCGTTGCGAAGAAAAAGGCGTTTCTCATCCTCAGTGCTTAAATTGTTATACTCGTCCATTTGCCGTATTTCCTGCAAACGGGTTTGAATGGCAAAGTAGGTTTGCCCTAAGGCTACCACTTCTTTTGTGGGATCGGCATTTTGAACAATCAGATAGCAGGCATAGCGAGAGAGTTTCACACCATCATCGAAGCCCCTTCTTGCACCTGAGCCAATTTTAACCATCTCGTGGTAATCCACGAAATGGTTTTCTACAAAATATCCGCTATTACTACATGCTTCTTTCGCTTTTTCTATAACTGGTTTAAAGTTGCGATATTCTGCATAGTCTAATGCCTTGGCTAAGTCACGAGCACTCCAATATTCATTGCTATTTTCATCAAGTTTTTTTATTTTCTCAAAAAGCGTGAGCTCCTTTTTAGATATATCTTTTGACATAGCTTTTATTTTTATCCGTATAACTTTATTAGGTTGTTAAGCCAAATCTTTCGCTATTGACTTTATTGTATTTAACACTCCGATTCAACTCACAAAATACTTGTCAATATTGAGAAGTCTGCCAAATAGTAACTCCTCCTAATTTGTAACCGAAGTTAGGTAAAAACAACTAAACAAACTACCCTTAATCGAGGGGAATTTTAAAAAATATTTTGTTCACTTTAGACTGCACGCCCAAGCGAGCGAATAGATTTTGTTAATGGATTTACAAAAATATTACCCTGCTAATAAAGTCTTTACCTTCTCAGAAATAGCTTTACCATCGGCTTTGCCTGCAAGAGCTTTTGAAGCAACACCCATTACTTTACCCATATCCGATGGAGCTTTAGCGCCTACCTGCTCAATTATCTTTTTAACCTCGGCGGTTAATTCAGCATCAGAAAGCATCTTTGGGAGATATTCCTCAATGACCTTAGCCTCAGCTAACTCTTTTTCAGCAAGTTCAGGGCGATTCTGCTGCTGGTAGATTTCGGCAGATTCCTTACGTTGTTTAACCTGCTTTTGTAACAGTTTCATTTCAGCATCAGCCGAAATGGTATCGGTATGACCTTTTTCGGTTTTAGCAAGTAGAATTGCACTTTTTACTGCCCGTAGGGCTTCAAGGCGAATTTTCTCTTTTGCCATCATGGCTGCCTTGATATCGTTGTTGATTTTTTCTTCTAATGACATAGTATTATATTTTGGTTATGTTTGATTTGTTGTATTTCATTAACTAAAAAGACAAAAATCAAATTTCAAATTTCAAAAAAACAGAACGCAGATAAAACGGGCTCACACAGATTAAAACTTAGCGTCTTTGCGCCTTAGCGTTCGATGATCTAACTAATCTACATTATCATGCAAATATGCGTTATCACTTCTTAAAAAGATATCACCTTCCTCTTCCGATAAGGTAAAACGTGAAACGTTACTGGCTTTTGAATGCTCAGAATCATCTAATTTAATATTTTTCCGCTTGTAGGCTGGAATTTTTTCTAGCTGATCGATATTTGCCTTAACGGTCAGAGGAGTTGCATTCTGTCTAGTTCCTGTTTTAACAGGAGGTTCTTTAGTTGCTGTCTGTTGTGTTTTTACCGATGTAACCAAAAATTCATCGTCGTCAAAAAGACCTTTTTCGGTAGATGGTTTTGATACATCAGCATACACATCAAACTCAATAGTTCTTTGTGATTGCTCCTGTTCTGTTAACCTTTCACGTTTATGAGAGATGCTTGGCCTATCCTTAACTTCAAACATAGATTCTTTTACCACCCTATTCTCGGATCTTTCACCATCAAGCATTACAACATCAACCTGCTTATTTCTAATGTAGAGTTCGGGGATACTGCTTGTACAGAAACCAGTTGCAATAACGGTTACATTTAGGTCATCGCCTAGGTTTGGATCAGTGCCATTACCCCAAATTAAATCAGCACCCTCACCTGCAACAGCCTGAATGTAATCGGTAATTTGACCAATTTCATCCATTGTAATCTCATCCTTGCCCGAAGTAACGTTTAACAGAATATTACGAGCACCAGAGATATCGTTGTTGTTCAAAAGCGGTGATTGAAGCGCAGCTTTTACGGCTTTAATTGCACGACTATCCCCAGATGCTCTTGCAGAGCCCATAATTGCTACACCGCTATTGGCCATTACCGTTTCAACATCGGCAAAGTCAACGTTGATATAGCCATGAACGGTAATAATCTCAGCAATACCTTTTGCCGCAATAGCTAAAACATCATCCGCCTTAGAGAATGCCTCAGATATCTTGAGATCACCGTACATCTCACGAATCTTCTCGTTGTTAATTACAAGAAGGGAGTCAACATGTTTCTCAATAGCCTCTATCCCCTCAACAGCTTGAGCAATACGGCGTTTCCCTTCGTTTCGGAATGGGATTGTTACTATGGCAACCGTAAGAATTCCCAACTCCTTCGCTGCTTTGGCAATAATTGGTGCAGCACCTGTTCCTGTTCCGCCGCCCATTCCTGCGGTGATAAACACCATCTTGGTATTTCTTGACAGGACATCTGTTACATCCTGAATGTTCTCAATTGCCGCCTGTCTACCTATTTCAGGTTTATTGCCTGCTCCACGACCCTCGGTAAGAGATGATCCTAACTGAATTTTAATTTCAACTGGACTATTCACCAATGCCTGATGATCGGTATTACACACCACAAAATCAACATCCTTAATCCCCAACTGAAACATGTGGTTTACGGCATTACCTCCACCTCCACCAACCCCAATAACCTTAATTATTGATGCTCGGTTCGATGGTAGCTCGAAATTAATTAGGTCTTCGGCCATGATATTTAATTTAAGTTATATATTCAAAAAGCAAATATTGTCTTTTTACTTCTTATCAAGTTTTCCTCCAACACTCTTTATTGCATTCCGCCGCAAGAATCATTTTCATATTAATATTCATTCTCACGTGCGGCGGACTCTTCTCTTCTTATTTCCCGGGGTTAAAACCCCGGGTTATTGATATTTGACCCTTCTAGGGTCATAGTATAAAATCAAAGTTATATTTTCTCTTTTCGTTCTTCACTTTTCATTTTTCTTACATCTCCATATCCTTCTCCTCAAACATGTTGGCTAGTGTCTTTTTGAGACCATCCATAATGCTTGATTTTTTGACGTTGGTGCGAATTACCTCTTTCTGCTCCGGGGTTACTTCAACCTCTTTCTTTACAATGATCTCCTCAACCTCCTTCTCTATATGCGAAACCTGATCATAACCCTTTAGGATTAGACCAATTGCAGTTGCATACATAGGTTGATTAATATCCTCACTACAATCAGCACTCAGATGCTCGTTAGGGAAACCAATACGTACATCGTAACCAGTTTTGAACTTAACCAATTGTGAAAGATGACGTAGCAATGCACCACCACCTGTTAGAACGATACCTGCACTAAGCTTCTCGGCATAGCCAGAATTATCGATCTCATAGTTTACTGCATCGATAATTTCTTCCATTCTTGATTGAATGATGTAGGCAAGGCTCTTAAAAGATATCTCCTTAGGATCACGACCACTAATGCCTGGAATTGTAACAATCTTATCTTCTGGTGCCATATCTCCCAAAGCAGAACCAAACTGTACTTTAAGAGACTCCGCCTGACGGAATAGGATTGAACATCCTTCCTTTATATCATTCGTAATCACGTTACCACCAAATGGTATAACGGCGGTATGACGTACAATTCCATCGTAGAACATGGCGACATCGGTAGTACCACCTCCAATATCAACAAGTACAACACCAGCCTCTTTCTCATCCTCAGTAAGTACCGCCTCTGAAGAGGCAAGTGGTTCAAGGATTAGGTCATTGACTTTTAATCCAACCCTGTTTACACACTTCTCGATATTTTTTGCTGATGCGGTTTGTCCAATCACAATGTGGAAGTTGGCTTCTAGCCTACGTCCCATCATCCCAATTGGTCGAACGCCGGGTTCGTTATCAACAATAAAATCCTGAGGTAGAACGTGGAGGATCTCTTCTCCAACTTCAATCGGAATCTTGTACATGTCGTTGATAAGTTTTTGAACGTCTTCGGCGGTTATCTCGCTCTCCGTGTTATCGCGGTTAATATACCCACGGTTTTTGATGCTCCGAATATGCTGCCCGGCTATGCCAACGAATACATCGCTTAAAATGATTCCTGACTGAGCCTGCGCCTCTTCAACTGTTCGTTGAATTGATGCCACTGTTTCCTCAATATTAAGCACTACTCCTCTTTTAATCCCTGTTGAAGGGGTTTTGCTTTGTGAAACAATCTGGAACTTGCCATTGGGATTCTTTTTACCGATTAGGGTTACAATCTTGGTTGTACCTAGATCGATTGCAGCAACGTATTCATTCATCTTTGCCATAATATTATCGTTTTGTACAAATTATCTGGTTTGAGTATTTTAAGTTTATCATTTTATATTTATTCCAACCTTCAGCGGGTAGGGCTTTTTCGTAAAATTTTTTAAGTTTATTGAGTTTACCCTCGTAATCATCAAAACTACCCAACAGGATTATCTGAGAGCCCACACGAGGAATTAACTTAATATCATCGTAACCACCCACGTAAACCTGTGCGATTTGAGCATTCCAAAAATCATTATCCGAAACATACTTTGCAAAATTGTAAATTTTACGAATTAACGGTTCCCTTTTATATACACTTGTATCCCATTGCATTATATCTTGATTTGCTTTCAATTGAAAAGGCTCATTTATTTTTCCATTTACAACAAGTACATGCGCAGCAAATCTATCGGAGAGAGGAAGTAATAACCCCTGATCATCAATGTAGTAACTCTGATTATCGTGGTTAAAAATTCTAACTAAGGGTCTACGCTGCTTAACCTTAACTGAAAGCACACCATTTGCTGTTTTATAAATTTGAACATCACGAACTGACATCATGGTTGAAATTCTATTCTCCAACTCAAATGTATTTATCGACTGCATGGTCTTACCAATTGGAGAACTTCCCTTCTTATCGATTATCCGCCTAAGATCTTTGCTTGTAACAAAGGAATTTTCGGAACTATCAACAACTCTAACCTGAATAGCCTTACACACCAACTCACGATTACGCTTGGTAACAAACCAAAGTCCTACCACTAGGTATACCACGAGCGATAACCACTTAAGCGTTGTCAGCGTATATCTTTGCCACTTCTTCACAGTTCCCTATCGGTTAAAATTTTAACAATCTCTGGTACTAACTTATCAATATCGCCAGCACCCATGCTTACTAATACATCAATATCATCTATTTTTATTTGGTTAAGTAATTCCTCTTTGCTGTAAATCCTCTTATCGGGACATTCCATCAAGTTCATTATTGAATTTGATGTAACACCCGGAATAGGCTCTTCCCTTGCAGGATAAATGTCAAGAAGATAAACCTTATCTAGTAAATCGAGGCTTTGAGCGAATTCCTTTGTAAAATCGCGAGTTCGGGTGAAAAGATGTGGTTGAAAAATACCTGTAACCTTTCTTTTCGGAAACATCTCCTTTACTGATGTAATTGCAGCCCTTAATTCCTCTGGGTGATGAGCATAATCATCAATATAAACCGCTTTGTTTCCACGATATTTAACATCAAATCGTCGAACGACTCCGCTGAAACTACTGAGTCCTGTTCGCAATTCATCTTCTGTAACTCCTTGTTGTAGGGCTGCTGCTGAGGCAGCAACTGCATTCTCAACGTTATATAGACCAGGAACTCCTAACTTTAAATCGTTGATTGTTCCATTAGGGGTAACCAAATTAAAATGGTAGTAACCATTCTTTATCTCGATACTGGTTAGGTAATAATCCGCTTTATCTCTTAAAGCATAGGTATAAACCTTAACACTAACGCTTAACAAAGGGATTAGTCCAATACCATGCTTGATGATAAGTGTGCCACCATGCTTTATCTGACTGGCAAATGCTTCGTATGCTAAAAGAACATCATTATGGGTTTCGTAGATATCCAGATGATCAGCATCAACTGATGTGATAATTGCCAATTCGGGGAAAAGGCTTAGGAAACTTCTATCGAATTCATCGGCCTCCACAACGAGGTTGTCAGAACCTTTTGGGTTGATTACAAGGTTGCTGCTAAAGTTCTTTGAAATACCGCCCAAAAATGCATCACACCCAACCTTTGATGTGGTTAAAAGATGTGCCAACAGGGTTGATGTGGTTGTTTTACCATGTGTGCCTGCAACAGCAAGGGTTTTCCTTGCACTTGCAATTACGCCTAGGGCTTCTGCCCTTTTTACAATCGTAAATCTCTTAATCTCAAAAAATTCAAGTTCACTGTGATCCTTGGGTACTGCAGGTGTATATACCACAAGCGTTCCCTCAACATTATTCCTAAAATCTCTTGGAATAAGAACAATATCATCCTCGTAATGAATATCAATACCTTCTGATTCAAGTTCGAGCGTTAATGGTGTTTGGATTCTATCATAGCCACATACCCTTTTCCCTTGCTTTGCAAAATACCTAGCAAGCGCACTCATCCCAATGCCTCCAATCCCAATGAAGTAAACCCTCTCGACCTTGTCAAACTTGATGTTCATCATTCTATATTTAAGAGTTTCACGCAAAGGGCGCAAAGAATTTCGCTAAGCACGCTAAGAGAACTTTTCTTTGCGTTTTCAACTTTGCGGTCTTTGCGTGAACTTTTCATTTTCCTTTATAATTACATTCCACTCGCTAACTCCAACACCTTTTCAGCAATTACCTTAGCTGCATGAGGCAGAGCCAACAACTTAATATTCGCTGAAAGCTCTAATTGCTTCTCTTTGTTTCCTAACAACTCAAATGCCATTGGAACCAATTCCTTTGGTGAATCTAGATCTGTAATCATCATGGCTGCATTTTTTCTCTCCAATGCCTGTGCATTCTTGGTTTGATGATCCTCTGCTACGTTTGGCGATGGTATCAGAATAACTGGTTTACCTACCAAGCATAACTCCGAAATAGTTCCTGCACCTGCTCTTGATACAATCAGATCGGCAATTGAAAAGGCAAGATCCATGCGGGTAATAAAATCGTATAGCCTTACATTCTTAGCATCAAACTCACTTAACTCCTGTTTAATGTCAGAGTTGTAGAGTTTACCTGTTTGCCATACAAGTATTGTATCCTGTTGCTCACCAATTTCCTTCATATAACCCATCAAACTTTTATTGAGGGTTTTTGCACCTAAACTACCACCAAGTACAAGTATCACTTTCTGCCCTTCAGGTATATTAAAGTACTTACGAGCCTCATCCTTCTTGCTATCTAGGTTGACCAAATCCTGACGAACAGGATTCCCTGTCATTATTATCTTATCGGCAGGGAAATATCTATCCATACCTTCGTAAGCAACACAAATGGCTTTGGCCTTTTTAGCCAAAAGTTTATTTGTTACCCCAGCATAGGAGTTTTGCTCCTGTATCAGGGTTGGAATACCTTTCTTCTGAGCTGTTTTAAGCACTGGACCACTAGCATAACCGCCAACTCCAACAACTGCATCGGGTTTAAAGTCCTTAATTATTTTACGAGCCTTCATCATGCTACGATAGAGCTTAATGAAGAATGTAAAGGTTTTAAGCGATAGCGATCTCTGAAAACCAGCAACAGGCAACCCAACTATCTTGTAACCCGCGTTGGGAACTTTCTCCATTTCCATTCTTCCCTCTGCACCAACAAATAAGATATCAACATCAGGTTGAAGTTCCCTAAGGGCATTCGCAATGGATATGGCTGGGAAAATATGTCCTCCCGTACCACCACCGCTAACTATTATCTTTAACCTCTTCTTCTCCATCGAATAATTCAGATTTGCCTTGAGTTCTGCTAATACTTAAAATAATTCCAAAAGCTGCGCTTGTAAAAAATAGGGACGTTCCCCCCATACTAACCAATGGCAATGTTTGTCCTGTTACAGGAATCAAATTTACTGCTACACACATATTCACCATTGCCTGAAGGACTAGCAGTAACGCCAGCCCAATTGCCAGAAAGGCCGGAAACGTTCGATTGGCCTTTTTGACTATCACCCCTGCTCTAAAAAGGATAATGAGGTACATTAGCAAGACTATTGTCCCTCCAATTAATCCGTACTCCTCAACAATAATTGCAAAGATAAAATCGGAGTATGGGTGAGGTAAAAAATTCCGTTGTGTGCTATTCCCTGGCCCTTTACCTATGATTCCACCGGTTGCAATTGCTATTTTTGATTGATCTGCTTGAAAGTTGCCATCACCACCATCTCCGCTCATAAAGTTTTCAATGCGGTGCTTCCATGTTTGAACACGGTTAATTGTTTTGAATTGTAAAGCGATAAAAATAAATCCTGCAAGCAGTACTACAGCAAGACCCGTAAATCCGAATAGGTGCTTTAAACTAATTCTACCAATTAGCATCAATAACCAACAGGTTAGGCCAAGTAGCAATGCTGTAGAGAAATTAGCTGGCAGAATTAATAGGCAGATAACAGCAACTGGCGCAACTATTGGGAAAAATGCCTTTTTCAAATCTTTTATCTCTTTCTGACGCTGCGATAGAATGTTTGCAACATACATTACAAGTGCCATCTTTGCGATGTCGGAGGTTTGAATTGTAACACCTAACCCAGGAATGGCCAACCATCGGGCTGCTGAGTTTAAACTTGCACCAAATACAAGTGTAAATAACAGAAGTGGAATTGAAAACAGAAGTAAAAACTTTGATACTGGCGCATAAACCTTAGAATTCACCATGTGAACAAGGAATACAACAGAAAGCCCAACTGCAATAAAAACAAACTGTTTTAGAAAGTAGTAGGCCGTATTGCCCCCTTGATATCTATAGGCCAACGAACCCGTTGAACTATAAATAGCCAAAAGTGAGATGATTGATAGAAAAATCACTATCAACCAAATTATCTTGTCGCCCTTAAAATACCTTCCGAATAACGTCTCCATTTTCTCTTGTTGCTGGTTTCCAGTTCCTAGTTACTGGTTCAAACTATATGATTTTTAAAATTTGATTTTTGTCTTTTTCCTTATTTAAAGCTCTCTAACTGCCTCCTTAAATTTCCTCCCCCTATCCTCATAGTTTTCGAATAGATCAAAACTTGCGCAAGCAGGAGATAGCAATACGGTGTCCCCAGGACTTGATAACTTGTATGAATGCTGTACAGCCTCAGTTGCCGAATGTGCATCTACAATAACTGGTACCATTCCCTCGAATGCTTTATGAATCTTTGAGTTATCGATACCAAGGCATACAATTGCTTTTACTTTGGCTTTAACAAGCTCGTAAAGAGATTTGTAATCATTCCCTTTATCAATACCACCAACAATCCAAACTACCTGTGTTTCCATACTCTCCAAAGCATACCAAGTTGAGTTGATATTGGTTGCCTTTGAGTCGTTGATGTACTGCACACCACGCACTTTGATTACCGATTCTAGGCGATGTTCAACCCCTTGAAAATCCATGAGGCTCTCGCGGATAATATCCTTGCGGATTTTAAGAACCTGACCTGCAATACCTGCTGCCATTGAGTTATAGATGTTATGTTTACCCTTTAATGATAAATCATTTATCGATATTACAAACTCGCTATTATCATAGTTTAGGTACATGTGTTCGTTTTCAACCCAAGCAGATTGGTTAATCTTAGTCTGCAAGGAAAAAGGTAGCTGCTGTGCTCTAAGAACTATACGTTTAAGCTGCTCAACAGTAACTTCATCATCGGAGCAGAAGATAAAGCAATCATCTTCGGCTAGGTTACGCGTAATCCTAAACTTTGACTCAACATAGTTCTGCATCTTATAATCGTACCGATCCAAATGATCGGGAGTAATATTCAGTAGAATGGCTATATCAGCCTTAAAATCATACATGTTATCGAGCTGAAAACTGCTAAGCTCAATCACATAGTAATCGAACTCATTCTCGGCAACCTGTAGGGCAAAACTTTCACCAATATTTCCTGCCAAACCTACGTTTAGCCCAGCCTTCTGCATCATGTGAAAAATAAGCGATGTAGTTGTTGTTTTGCCATTACTCCCTGTGATACAAACCTTTTTTGCTTTTGTGTACCTACCAGCAAATTCAATCTCAGAGATAATAGGAATTCCTGCCTCCCTAATCTTATAGATAATTGGGGCTTTATCTGGTATTCCGGGACTCTTAATTATCTCATCGGCATTGAGAATCAGATCTTCGGAGTGCTTACTCTCCTCCCAACTAATTTGATATTTGTTGAGCAACTCCTTGTACTGAGGCTTAATCGCTCCGAAATCGGATAGAAAAACTTCAAAGCCTTTTTTCTGAGCAAGCACTGCTGCGCCTGCTCCACTTTCGCCTCCTCCAAGAATAACTATTCTCTTCATCTCTTTTTGGTTTGTAATGTGTTAGCGAATTTTGAGAGTAACTACCGTGATCACCGCCAGTAAAATAGCCACAATCCAAAATCGTGTTACAATTTTAGGCTCAGGGTATCCCTTTTTCTGGTAATGATGATGCAATGGAGCCATCAGAAAGACACGCCGACCCTCACCATATTTCTTTTTAGTTCGTTTAAAATATGCTACTTGAATAACTACCGATAGATTCTCTGCAATAAAAATTCCGCAAAGAATAGGTATCAAAAGCTCTTTACGAATTAAAATTGCATATACTGCAATTATTCCTCCAATTGCAAGGCTACCCGTATCACCCATGAATACTTGGGCTGGATAGCTGTTATACCATAGAAATCCAACTGCTGCACCAATAAATGCGCTCATGAAAACCACAAGTTCCCCGGTGGCTGGGATATACATAATGTTTAAATACTCTGCATAAATTACATTACCCCCGAGATAAGCAAAAATTCCAAGGGTTGTAGCAATTATGGCAGATACCCCGGTAGCCAAGCCATCCATTCCATCAGTAAGATTTGCCCCATTGGAAATGGCTGTAACCATAAAGATTACTGCTACTATAAACACTATCCATGTAACTATTAATCCCAATTTACCATCAAAAGGAACAAGGGATTTATAATCAAACTCGTTATTCTTAAAGAAAGGGATTGTTGTTTTTGTTGTTTTCTCCTTTGGACCAAGGATTACCTGCTTTCTGGCAGTGTTCTCCTTATTGATCACTATTTCGGTTCCCATTGATGGGTTGTGATGTACAACTCTTTCACGAACAACAATGTTAGGACTCATGTACATTGCAAGTCCAACAAAAAGGCCTAATGATACTTGACCTAATATTTTTAATTTCCCCGATAATCCCTCTTTATTCTTTTTGAATACCTTGATATAATCATCGGTGAATCCAACAAATCCTAGCCAGATTGTGGTAACCATCATTATAATTACATAGATATTCATTAAATCTCCAAAAAGGAGAATAGGTATAACTGTTGATGCTAATATGATGATACCACCCATGGTTGGAGTACCCTTCTTCTGCATCTGACCCTCAAGTCCAAGATCGCGAATCTCCTCACCAATCTGTTTTCTCTGAAGATATCTTATTATCCTTTTACCAAGCAGTAGCGAAATTCCTAACGAAGTGATAAAAGCCATTGCAGATCTAAAAGAGATATACTGGAATACCCCTGCTCCAGGGAAACCAAACATATCAAGGTATTGAAATAGGAAATAAAACATCTTATAATGATTTAAATAGTTCTTGAATTATCTCTTTATCATCAAAGTGATGCTTAACGCCTTTGATTTCCTGATAGTTCTCGTGCCCTTTTCCCGCTACCAGAATTATATCACCCTGATTTGCTAGCATGTAGGCTGTTCGAATTGCCTCTTTACGATCAACAATAGTTAGCACCTTACCTACCATTGATGGTTCGATGCCCGCTTTCATATCGCTTAGAATATCCTCTGGTTCCTCAAACCTTGGATTATCCGATGTTAGAATTACCATACTGCTTCCCTCAACGGCTACCTTAGCCATTACAGGCCTTTTGGTCTTATCGCGATTACCTCCTGCTCCAACTACTGTAATCAATTTTTTATCGGGATTTCTAATCTCATTTATAGTATCAATTACATTCTGAAGAGCATCGGGGGTGTGAGCATAGTCAACAACAACGTTTATCTCCTTAGGCGATTTCATATGCTCAAAACGCCCAGATACCGCAGTCATACTACTTAACTCTGTTAATACCGCTTCTTTCTCTACACCAAGTAATCTTGCTGCGGCATATATTGCCAAAATATTGTATGCATTGAAGCCACCTACTAATCTTGTCCAAACCTCAACAGAATCAAGATTTAGAAGCATTCCATCAAAATGATTCTCAATAACCTTGCATTTGAAGTTGGCCATACTCCTCAAAGAGTAGGTATTTACTTTTGCAGTTGTATTCTGAACCATCACTCGACCATTTCTATCGTCGATATTGGTTAAAGCAAATGCGGATGAAGGAAGTAAATCGAAGAATCGTTTCTTAGCCTTGATATACTCATCGAAGGTTTTATGGAAATCAAGGTGATCGTGGGTGATATTCGAGAATAATCCCCCAGCAAAAGTTAATCCTGCAATTCGATTCTGCACAACTGAATGAGAGCTAACCTCCATGAAGCAATGGGTGCATCCTGCTTCAACCATTTGTGCCAACAATTTATTGAGCTGAATGGCATCGGGGGTTGTATGTGTAGCAGGAATAACATCATCACCTATGTAATTTACAACTGTTGATAGTAAGCCCGATTTGAATCCAAGTTTATTGAATAATCTATATAATAACGTTACAGTTGTAGTCTTTCCGTTAGTTCCAGTTATTCCAATGAGCTTAATTTTATCCGAAGGATTATCATAGAAAGAAGAGGCCATCTTTCCAAGTACCTCAGATGAATCCTTTACTCGAATGTATGTAATCCCATCGACCCTCTTTTCGGGCAACACCTCACAAACAATTACGCTTGCTCCCAACTCCAAGGCTTTATTGATATATTCATGCCCATCAACCTTAGTACCGGGTATAGCCACAAAGCATGAGTCCTTCTTAACCTGCCTTGAATCGAAGGTAATATCGCTTATCATTGCATCAGGTAATCCAATTACCTCAAGCGCATCATCTTTTAATATTATTCGTTCTATACTTTTCATCGTTAACTCGTGCTCATTTCAATTGAAATCCGTTGACCCCTTTCCGCCTTTGTTCCTGGAGATATTGATTGGCTCTTAACAGTTCCCATCCCATTTACCGATACTTTTAGCCCTGCATTCTCAAGCAGGAACAGAGCATCTTTAATGCACATCCCGGTTACATTTGGTACAAGATTTTTAATTACATTGTTATCCTTTATCTCAACATCCTCATCGGTTCTTATTACCGATACCCACTTGGATTTTTTCGATTTATCCTTTAATGGAATGTCTAATTCATCTAAAACATCCTCGATATGCTGCTTGTAGCCATTCTTAGATTGGGGCATATCCGTTAAATCGGCATCGGTATTCACCTCGGGGAACCACTCACTACTTGTGGCATACACCTTATCCGATATCTCCTTAAATATTGGGCCTGCAACAACATTTCCGTAGTAAACGCTCTTAGATGGAGAGTTTACAACTACAATACACGAATACTTTGGATCGTTGGCAGGGAAGTATCCAACAAATGATGCCTGATAGCTTGTCATTCCTTTATTCTTATACCCTTTTTTTCCTTTTGCAATCTGAGCAGTACCTGTTTTCCCAGCTATCATGTATCTTGGATTCCTAAGATTTTGGGCCGTTCCCTCTTTTACCACCCCTTCAAGTATCTCACGTACTTTTTTCAACGTTGAACCTGAACAAATTGAGGAGCATATCACCTCCCCACCAAAAGTTTCAACCAGTTGACCATGCTTTAGCAATGCCTTTACTAAATGGGGTTTAACCATTGTTCCATCGTTAGCAATAGCATTATAGAAGGTGAGCAATTGCAAAGGGGTTATTTTTACCTCGTACCCAATGCTCATCATAGGTAGCGAAAGACCCGACCAATATTTATCGTGCGGATATTTGATATATGGAGCAACCTCACCCTGAATTTCAAGATTTAGCGGTTGATTCAACTTCATTTTATATAGATGGTCGATAAAACTCTCCTCTTTCCCTGTATAGTACTTCATTACAAGTTTGGCAACCCCAATATTTGATGATAACTCAAATACCTGCTTAACATTGATTTTCCCATGCCCCTTCTCATCGGAATCAGTTAAAAGATGATCGTGAATTTGCATCTTACCTTTTCCGGTATTTACCATATCATCGAGTTTGATATAGCCATCCTCAAGTAAAGCAATTAACGATGCAATTTTAAAGGTAGATCCAGGTTCTGCGCTCTCCCCAATTGCGTAGTTATAAGCCTCAGAGTAAACACCATCCTCATCGCGCTTTAGGTTAGCAATGGCCTTTATCTCGCCAGTTTTAACCTCCATAAGAATTACTGTTCCCCAGCCAGCACCATGCTTTTCGAGCTGTTTATGAAGAGCACTCTCAGCCAAATCCTGTAGGTTAACATCCAATGTTGTAATAACATCAGTTCCATCCTCAGGATCAACCTGATTTGGGCTATTCACATCAACCCATGAATTTCCTGGAACTCTTTGCAGAAGGCTTATCCCTGTTCTGCCCTTAAGCTGCGGGTTGAATGCACCCTCAATACCCACAGCAACACCACCCTCGTTCACATTGCCTATAGTTCGTGCAGCTAAAGTTTGATGCGGAAGAATCCTTCGGTTGACCTGAATTGGTATAAATCCACCCTTATTTAAACCCAAACGGAATAGTGGAAATTTTTTGAATTTCTGTAACTCAACGTAGTCAATATCTCTATCTCCAATTGGGAAAAATCTTCGATTTCGTGCCGATTTACGTGCATTAACCAGTTCAGATCGATACGATTTTGATGACTTATCACCAAAAAACTTCGAAAGGCAAATTGATAGGGAGTCAATCTTCTCAAAGAATACATCGTTGGTTAAACCCGTGGCCTTTAAATCCATTCGGATTTCAAAGTAAGGAACCGATGTTGCCAAAACCCTTCCATCATTGGCACATATATCGCCCCTATTTGGTTCAATGGTGATATCTTTATAAGTAATGGTTTTAGCCATCTCGCGCCATTTACTACCCTCAACAAACTGGATATAAAGGATCTTTGCAACAATAGCAAAACCAAGGAGTACAAATATTAAGTACACCAACGCCACCCGAACCAATATTTCCTTCTTAATCGACATCTTTAAGGTTTAAACGCTAAGACACCAAGACGCTAAGTTTTATATTAGCTTTTATTTCTTCGCGTCTTTGTGCCTTTGCGTTCATATTGTTTTTTTTTCAAATTGTTTCATTGACTTATTGTCACATTGCCTCATTTTCAAATTACTTAATCTTCTTCGGGGGCACTACAGATTCCTTCAACTCTAATCCTTTTATCTCACATAGCTTAGCCACCTCCGATTGCTTACTAATAAACATCAACTGTGCAGCTGTTGTAATAGACTCCGCCCTTAGATTCCGAACCTCAATCTGTAAATTCTTCTCATTTCTCACCAGTTTCTCGTAACGATATCGGTTTGCGATATAAAAAATCGCTAAAAATGACAGAAACAGTATATATGGGAGTTGTTTCGAAACTGTTTCGCTCGTAAGAACACTTCCAGTAAGAAAATCCTTTAACCCTAGAGATGATTTTTTATCCTTGGGCTTTTCGGGTTTCTCCTCGATAAACTCTACCGTTTCGTTTTCCTCTGTCATACCTTTCGTCCAATTCTAAGTTTTGCGCTACGTGCCCTACTATTTATTTTATTCTCCTCATCAGAGGGAACAATTACCTTTCTATTAACCTGTTCGTATGGAGATGAAACATTTCCATAAAAATCTTTATCAAGATTTCCCTCAAAATTTCCTGAGCGGAAATAGTTCTTCACCAGCCTATCCTCAAGCGAATGGTAGGCAATAACCACCAACCGTCCATCCTTTTTAAGAGCCTTTGTAGCATTGGTGAGCATCTGCTTTAGCACCTCCATCTCCTGATTCACCTCAATGCGAATTGCCTGAAAAACCTGAGCAAGCATCTTGTTCTGCGCATTTGCTGGAAACATCGGTTTTAGCAATTCAGCAAGTTGTTCTACAGTTTCAATCTGTTTCTCTTCGCGCGATTTGCAAATAGCGTTAGCCAATCTTCTTGCCCCTTGCAACTCGCCATACTGGGTTAGAACGTTGGCTAAATCCTCGGAGCTATAGGTATTCACCACCTGTTTTGCCAATAAACGTTGGTTCTGGTTCATCCGCATATCAAGTGGACCTTCGAACCTAAACGAAAATCCACGCTCAGGGCTATCGAAGTGGTGCGATGAAACGCCCAAATCAGCCAGAATACCATCAACCTCCTTGACATTGTGATAGCGAAGAAAGTTGCGGAAGAATCTGAAATTGCTGCGGATTAGGGTGAAACGTTTATCGTCGATTGTATTTTTCAACGCTTCCTCGTCCTGATCGAAGGCGAAAAGTTTGCCTTTATTAAGATGTTTGAGTATTTCGCTGGAATGACCGCCCCCACCAAAAGTGAGGTCTACATAGATTCCATTTGGCTTAATATCAAGCCCCTCTATGCTTTCGTGAAGCAGAACTGGTATATGGTAGGCCATTACTCATCCCTTATAATCGATGAACCCATAATTTTCTCGGCAAGCTGCGCAAAATCATCCTCGCCAGTGCGAACGCCTTCATACTTATCCTTCGCCCAAATCTCAATTTTTCCATCCATCCCTGCGAGAATTAGCTCACGTTCGGCACCCACCAAATCGAGTAATCGTTTGGGGATTAGCAGGCGACCACTCGAATCGAGCGTAACCTCCGCCGTACCACGGTAAAACTCCCTCAAAAACTTATTATGCTCTTTGTTGTAGGGGTTTGTATTCTTACGAATAAGGGTGTTCTGGCGATCCCACTCTTCAATAGGGAAAAGCACTAAGCAGCTTTCGAAAATATCCTTTTTAACCACAAAACGATCCGGAGAAGCCGATGAAATCTGCTTCTTAAAAGCCGATGGGAAGAGCACTCGACCCTTCTCGTCAACCTTACAACCATAATCGCCTATAAATGATGTCATTATTGGATATAATTTCAAAAGGTAAAAATATACAAAAAATTCCCATTTTAATCCACATCCCCCCACTTTTTACCACTTTGTTGATAACTTTTTGAAGAACAGAAGTAAAACATGGTGCGGCAATGCTATGAAACACACTAAAATTAATGATTGTAGCAAAGTTGACGGGGTAATAATGTAGTCCTCCTTGGGGTTCTTGCAAAGGTTCAATATTGTAAACCTTACGACCTCCAAATATTTCCTAATTTTACAAATATTTGGATATTTTAAGAAATTACATTACATTTGCTAATATTTCCTAATTTTACAAATATTTGGATATTTTAGTATGAAATCAATAGAAAAAGCACCCGATTCATCAAGTAGCGATCTTTTGAATAAAGGAGCCAGGCTACTTACCAACAAAGACTTTCAATTAATTGCAAGTGATATTAATGAAAAATATCTCTACTGGAATAAAGTAAAATATTACAAAACGCCTGAAGGAATAAGTCCAAATGTTTTATGGGCAGTAATTAAATTTACTAGGACAATTAACGCCAAGGTAATCAATTTTGGAAAATATCGCTTTACATACAACCTTACAGACCCCATTCAAAAAGAGCTACATGAATTCGATTTACATATTGGAGGGGAGCTAGGCACAAAAAGCATAATTCCAGAAGAGGGTAAAAAAAGATATCTTATCAGCTCAATCATGGAAGAGGCTATTGCATCGAGTCAAATTGAGGGTGCAGTAACAACCCGAAAAGTTGCAAAGGAAATGCTCCGAAAAAGCATTAATCCAAAGAATAAATCAGAGCAGATGATAGTTAACAACTATTTAACCATCAAGCATATTGTTGATATCCAGAACGAATCCCTAACACTTGAAAAACTTTTTGAAATTCATCGATTAATTACAAACAAAACGCTGGATGATAGCGCTGATGAAGGGCGGTACAGAGAGGATAATGAGGTAAATGTTGTTGATGTAACCGATGGAGAAATAGTTCACACTCCCCCCGATTTCAAAGAAGTTCCTCAGCTAATGAACGAATTAATTCAATTCTTTAATGAGAATAACAGTAATCGATTTATTCACCCAATCATTAAGGGCTGCATCATCCATTTTATGGTTGGCTACATTCACCCTTTTGTCGATGGAAATGGCAGAACTGCAAGAGCACTTTTCTACTGGTATTTACTAAAAAGCGGGTACTGGTTAACTGAATACCTCTCAATATCGCGATTAATCATAAAGAGCAAAACTCAGTATGCACAAGCATTTCTCTATAGCGAGGTAGATGAAAACGATCTAACCTATTTCATAAACTACAAGATGAAAACCATGCAGCTGGCATACCAAAGTCTTAGGGAGTATATCCAACGAAAAATTAACGAAAAGAAACAGGTTATTAATTTCCAGAAAATTAAAGGGGTTAATGAACGCCAATCGCACATACTAAAATGGATATACGAGGAGCCCGATTTGCTTTTCAGCGTTAAGGAGATTGAAAACCGATTCAGCGTCTCCAACCAAACCGCACGAACGGATCTTATGGAACTTGAGAAAAGAGGATACCTTGAGGGAATTGATACCAATAAGAAAACAAAAGGTTTTTGCCGTTCCGAAATTTTTTTGGAACTACTGGAGAAAGAACTGCCTAAAGCAATGAAAAATTTCCACAATTAAGGGTGGTTTGTTTAGCCGTTTTTACCTAACTTCGATTACAAATTAGAATGATGAATATAAGTATTTCAAAATAAAATAGAAAAATTAGTGGCACTACCAATAAGCATAGATGAGTTATTACAGGGTAATACAGTTGAATGGGATCGTATTGAACTTAAAAAAGGATAGAATCCAGAAAGTATTTTACATTCTCTTTGCCTATGCAAATGATATTAACAGCTGGGATGGCGGTTATATTATTATTGGCGTAGAAGAAGAAAATGGGTGTGCAAAATTACCACCTTTGGGATTAGACGTTAGTCAATTAGATTCTATCCAGAAAAAACTTATTGAACTCTCTTATAATATTTCACCTACCTATATTCCCGTTTCACAACCTTATCTAAAAGATGGGAAGCATATTTTAGTGATTTGGGCTCCTGCCGGGGACAATAGACCCTACAAAACAGCTATTAGTATGAGTAAAAAACCCAAAGAAAAAGGCTGGTTTATTAAAAAAGGGTCTAAAACCATAAAGTAAAGGAAGGATCAGAAGATGAAAGAAAATTGGGTGATGGGTTAAAATGGCTGATAATGTGTATGCTGATGTGTCAAAACCATCTACCGAAAAAGGTCTTTTTGATGACGATGAATTTTTGGTTACATCGGTAAAGTCACAACAGACCGCAACGAAAGAACCTCCAGTTAAAACAGGAACAAGACAGAATGCAACTCCTCTGACCGTTAAGGCAAATATCGATCAGCTAGAAAAAATTCCAACCTACAAGCGGAAAAACATTAAATTAGACGAATCTGAGCATTCAAAAGCCAGCAATGTTTCACGTTTTACCTTATCGGAAGAAGAAGGTGATATTTTTTTAAGAAGTGATAACGCATATTTGCATGATAATGTAGATTAGTTAGATCATCGAACGCTAAGGCGCAAAGACGCTAAGTTTTAATCTGTGTGAGCCCGTTTTATCTGCGTTCTGTTTTTTTGAAATTTGAAATTTGATTTTTGTCTTTTTAGTTAATGAAATACAACAAATCAAACATAACCAAAATATAATACTATGTCATTAGAAGAAAAAATCAACAACGATATCAAGGCAGCCATGATGGCAAAAGAAAAAATTCGCCTTGAAGCCCTACGGGCAGTAAAAAGTGCAATTCTACTTGCTAAAACCGAAAAAGGTCATACCGATACTATTTCGGCTGATGCTGAAATGAAACTGTTACAAAAGCAGGTTAAACAACGCAAGGAATCTGCCGAAATCTATCAGCAGCAGAATCGCCCTGAACTTGCTGAAAAAGAGTTAGCAGAGGCTAAGGTCATTGAGGAGTACCTCCCAAAGATGCTTTCTGATGCTGAATTAACCGTTGAGGTTAAAAAGATAATTGAGCAGGTAGGCGCCAAAGCCCCATCGGATATGGGTAAAGTAATGGGTGTTGCTTCAAAAGCTCTTGCAGGCAAGGCCGATGGTAAGGCTATTTCTGAGAAGGTAAAGACTTTACTGGCGGGGTAAGATTTTTAGAGCCCCTCATTTTTATTCATTTACCGTATACTAGGGCGTCCCGAAGAATAATTTAGGAAGATATCTAATTTATGAAACGAGCATTTACCTGCTCGTTTTTGCATATTTAGTTTCTTTATATCAAATCTATCTATACTTTGAGTAGTATATTTAGTTATGTGATTGACTGTAATGCTTTTGCATTTTGAATTAATAATTTTAAAGGTAATTAGATATAAATTTAATGGCTATTTATGTATTTTTATTTGTGCTAATGTTGGGAATTATAATCGGGTTTTCGGATTAATGAAATAAGCATATAATAAGGAGTAAAACATCTGATAAAATAATTTTTGAAAAAGAATATGGTGTATGCCGAAAAACCATAATAGAGTAGGCTAATAATAAATTATATTACTATGAAAAATTTTGTTAGCATTGATGTTCTTAAGCAAGAAGAGATTAAGCTAGAAGAGCTGAAAGAAGTTAATGGTGGTGGTTTTATTTATCCTCCACTATCAGGCATTATAGCTATGGATTTGCCTGAGTAATTGTAAAAAGCATAAACCTACAGTAGTTTTAACCTGTAGGTTTATAATTAAATTGTTCTTTGTTTTGCCTCAACCAAGTTGAGGCAAAATACTTTGATAAAAATCAATTTTATGAATGAGTATCAACCTATTTCCGTAGTATGGGAGTTAACCAGCGAGTGCAACTTTAAGTGTGCACACTGCTACAATAAAGAGATTGTTAATAGTGCTGCAATTGACCTAGAAAAGGCAATGGAAGTATGCGAGCAATTGGCCCAATTGAAAGTTAAAGCTGTATTGCTCTCGGGGGGCGAAGTTCTACTTTCGGGAATATGGCCAAGCGTAGCCCTTAGATTATCGGAATTAGGAGTAAAGGCAGGTATTCTAAGCAACGGTTGGCTTTTTGATGAAGATACACTTACTCAAATCATCGCCTCTAATATTGATTGGGTTGGTTTCAGCATAGATGGACTTGAGGAAACGCATGATTCAATTAGACAAAAAGGTTCTTTTAAGCGAATCTTTAATTCCTTACGCGAACTGAAAGGAAAGGATATCTACACAGCAATTAATACTACAGTTAATAAAAGGAATATTGGTGAACTCCCTGCTCTTCACTCATTATTATGTGAGTTTGGAGTAAAAAATTGGCTGGTACAATTATCGGTAACCGAAGGAACTTTGGAGGAACAACGAAAGAATTTTATGCTCGATCCTGAGCAAATAGATTCAGTTATCGATTTTGCACATAGCATTTATAAAGATTCTCCAGTAAATGTTTACCTCGGTGATTGTGTTGGTCATTATAATGCCAAAGAAATTGAGGTTAGATCCTATCGATCATTGCCAAGGTATGGTCTAACAACCTTTATAAATGGATGCGCTGCAGGTAAATCTACTTTTGGAATCAAGGCTAATGGGGATATTACGGGTTGTATTGCCCTTACCAAAAACCGTTTTGTTGAAGGGAATTTATACGAACGAACGCTATGGGATATTTGGCACGATGAGAATAGTTTTGCATGGAATAGGAAGATGAGCAAAGATTCTCTTGTAGGTTTCTGCCATGAGTGTCAGTACTCATCCTATTGTCTTGGTGGTTGTCCCAGTTTAAAGTATAATAAGGACTTTAAACCTGTTGAGAACATATACTGTTCCTATAGTTGTGCCTACAAGAAAGAGCAGGAGAGGATTAGTAAGCTAAATGATTCCTCAGAATTAATTGCATTAGGCAGAGAAGCAAAGCAGCACGGAAACCCGCAAATAGCGAACGCATACTTTAAGCGAGCTTTAGAATTGGAGTACGATCCAACTATAGAAAAGGAGATTGTTTAAACAAACATTTTTTGTAAGAATACTAGAGATTATAACGAGCCACCTTTATCTCCAATATTTTTATTTCTTTCCCAACCTTAATGGGCACTTTTGCCTACACTTAATACATGCATAAATATCAAACCCTTTCTCAGGAGGTTTTACGACAACGTTCTTGATTTACTGTAATACCATTTAATGCTTTTGCAGGGCATACTTCTATGCATACGAGAACTTTAGGTATTTTAGGCACTTCAAACTCTAGGCACAGATCTGTTAATTAATCTTTTATCTCAACAAACTTATCCGTTCCCTCAATTCTTTCGAATTCAGCTCCCTTTTTCGATTTAAGATAGGGGATAATTGTAGGGTCACAGTTGGCAATATAGTTCAAGTCGAACATCATAAAGTGGTGCTCGTTTTCAACATACTCATCGGTTTCGGTTCCTGAGTAGAAACGCCAACCGCTATCCTCCTCATCCTCGGACTTTTCGCGATACATAAAGCCTACAGGCAATCCATCTACAGTCACCTTATCGGAGGCATAGCAATATCCCGATGGGTGAATCAAATCTTTGATATCCTCAGGTTTTATCTTGTAATTATTATTCATTTTGTTCATTCTTTAAGATATTCAAAGTTAAATCATAAATATTAAAGAGAAAAAGTGGCAGATACTTCCACCGATTATAAGTAGGTGGAACACACCGTGTCCAAAAGGAATTTTTTCTATTAAGTAAAAGATTACGCTAAAAGAATACGTTAAACATCCTGCCATCAAAAACCATAAAGAGGTTATTGGAACATTCCTAATAATTGGAACAATTGCAATTATTCCAGTCCAGCCCATAATGACATATAGCCATGTCGATAAACGTCTGTATTTTAGAGAATAAAACCAAATCTTAAAGATAACACCCGAAATAGCCATTGCCCACAGAAGTCCAAAAATTACCCATCCGAATGCACCTCTAATGCCCACTAATGCAAAAGGCGTGTAGGTTGCTGCAATTAGGATATAAATTGATGAGTGATCGAATCGGTTAAGGTTTGATTTGGTTTTTAGATTTACTGCACTATGAAATAGAGTAGATGCGGTATAAAGATTAATCATGCCCGCCCCAAAGATGCTAAATGTTACTATATGCCAAACATTACCATAGTATGCACCTCTAATAATCAATAAAGCAGTACATGCAAATGCAATAAGTAATCCAATTCCATGAGAAGTGCTGTTTACAATTTCCTCGTTCTTAATTCGTTGTTTTGTTTTTGGAACCATTTTCTCAGCAAGAATTTTATTATATGATTGTCCGCAATGATACCTAGTGGATAATAAATAATCCAAATTGTCATTGCCTTGCGGCGAACTCGCAAAAAAACGCTCGGTTCCTGCGAATGCAGGAATCCATCTCTTTAGCTAGATTCCGGGACTTCGCCCGGAATGACAATGGAGTGTGTTTTGCTTATAGGTAATATAGCGAATATGTATTTTTTATTATTATGATTCTCTATATTTCACTTTAAAAAAAAGCATAATTAATGAAAATACTAAAACAATTACATTGGTGAAGGTCAAAGCAAAACTCTGGATCAGAATACCATAAAGAAGCCACAGTGCGCTACCCAGTGCTGCTATAATAAACATCAATAAAGAAACATCATCTGTCGATTTTGACCTATACGTTTTAATTACCTGTGGTAAAAAGGTTGTACAGGATAATACTCCAGCCACAATACCTATAATCTCTACATTCATACTTTCACCTATTAAACAATTTAGCTGTAAAATAAAGCATAAGATTTTTAATATGGTAGTAAATGATTTATTTTTCCAAAAAAAGAAAGTTGAAAAACGCAAAGAATGATTTGTTTTTTGTTATACCTTTATTTTCTCTAACCTAGAATTTATATGACAGTTAAGACTCTTAATCGTAATAATATCCAAATGAAAGGTATTATTACATTTCTGTGCTATTTTTTATTATCAGCAGGTTATCCAACATTTGCCCAAACGGATAATGAAAAGAATCTAAAATGTTTAGATGAATATTATGCAAAGGCAATAAATGATTGGCGAGTTCCTGGGATGGCTATAGCCATTGTTAAGGATGATTCAGTAATCTTTGCTAAAGGTTATGGGGTTAGAGAGATAGGCAAACCCGAAAAAGTTGATAAAAATACTCTATTCGCCATTGCTTCCAACACAAAAGCTTTTACCTCTGCAGCAATGGCAATTCTGGTTGATGAAGGGAAAGTAAATTGGGACGACAAGGTCATTAAATATCTTCCTTGGTTTCAAATGTATGATCCTTATGTAACGTATAATATGACAATTCGCGACCTCCTTTGCCATAGAAGCGGTTTGGCTACCTTTAGTGGAGATTTAATTTGGTTTGCTTCAAATTATTCAAGAGAAGAGGTAATTAAAAGGGTAAGATTTTTAAAACCAGTTTATGGTTTTCGTGAGCGATTTGGTTATTCAAATATTATGTATTTAACCGCTGGGGAGGTGATTCATTCCGTAAGTGGTAAATCTTGGGATATTTTTGTTGCTGAGAAGATATTCAAGCCATTGGGAATGAGTAGAACTTTTACATCTGTAAATGACTTGAAGAGTATGGATAATGTAGCAATGTGCCATACTCAGTACAATGATAAGATCATATCAATTCCCTATCTAAATTGGGATAATATTGCTCCTGCTGGCGCAATTAATTCTTGCGTTGCAGATCTTGCAAAATGGATGAAACTTCAATTAAGGAATGGGAAAATTGGCTCAAATCAGATTTTTTCGGAAAAACGAAGTAAGGAAATGTGGTCGCCTAATACACCTCAGAATATATCATTCTTTTCAGAAAAGCAGTTTCCATCTACCCATTTTAAAGCATACGCTTTGGGTTGGGGTGTTAGTGATTATCTTGGTAAAAAAATTGTATCTCATAGCGGAGGATATGATGGTATGTTATCTTACACCTGCTTGATCCCAGAAGAAAAAGTAGGTTTTGTTATCCTTACAAACTGCAATAATTCTGTTTATAATCCATTAGTTTTTAAAACGCTTGATGTTCTTTTAGGCGGGAAGGAAACAGATTGGAGTCAGCTAATGTTAGAAAATATGAAGAGGCAACAAGAACTTGAAAAGAAGAGTAGCCTTGAGGAAGAGCAAAAAAGGGTAAAAGAATCTCATCCAACTCTTAACTTAAAAGAATATGAGGGATTATATGGTGGTGAACTATATGGAAATGCAATAATTACAAATGAGAATGGTTCTCTTAAACTATCATTTGTTCCGGCACCTAAGTTCCATTCATTACTAAAACATTGGCAGTACGATACTTTCTTTATACAATTTCCTGATTTTCCATCATTACCCGAAGGTAAAGTTACTTTTATCATTAATGCTGCTGGAAAAGTAGAAGAGATGAGAGTTAATGTTCCAAACCCCGATTTTGATTTTAAAGAATTGTTATTTAAAAAATTAGAATAGATTCATTAAAACCTGTTTTTATATTTTTTGCATTAAACCAAAACTTTGATATTTGGAAAATAAGTATATAAAGCAAGCCTTTATATTTATTAAACCCCAAACAACACAGTAATTTAACGTCATTATTCTAAAAAACACTCCGTAAATATATAGAAAAGTTCTATTTTTTTACTGAATTTTTTTGAGGCTATTTACAAGTGGTTATAATCGCTCTAATTTGGAGAACCTAACTTTTTAAAATTATAACCTATGAAAAAATTAATTTCAAGAAGCAGAATTATCGCATTAACTGCTCTTATAGCTATGTCAGCTATTATAATCTCTTGCCAAAAAGAGAATATTGAACCATCGAACCCTCCTCAAACTGGAATTCAAAAAGCAGCCGCTACTCGTGACAATAATATGGCACTGGGTAACCCATCTGGCGCAGTTGCTAGTACAAGTTATCCAACTAACTACCTGATGACTAAAACCCAATACACAATGTCATATAACAACACTAAGAAGACTTGTAATTGGGTATCTTGGCATCTAAGTACCGCATGGCTTGGCTCTACAGCGAGGCAGGATAATTTCAGGAATGATACTTCTCTTCCCACAGGTTGGGTTCAAGTAGGGGGTACCGATTATTCAGGTTCAGGATTTGATAGAGGTCATATGTGTCCAAGCGCAGATAGAACAGGTTCTGTAACTGATAACTCTGCAACTTTCCTAATGACCAATATGATTCCACAGGCACCAGTTAATAATCAACAAACTTGGGCTAACCTTGAGAATTATTGCAGAACCCTTGTTAATGCAGGTAATGAGTTATATATAATTTCGGGTCCTTCAGGACAAGGGGGAACAGGTTCTGCTGGAACAAAAACTACAATTTCAACCAAAAGTATTGTAGTTCCAGCTTATACTTGGAAGGTAATTGTTGTACTTCCTAATGGAACAAGCGATGTAACCAGAATAACCTCAGCTACTCGTGTTATTGCTATATGGGTACCAAATACCCAAAGTGTTAGTAGCTCATGGGGAAGTTATCGTAAAACCGTAGATTATATTGAAAGTCAAACAGGATATGATTTTCTAAATAGTGTATCTACTACAATACAAAGCGCAATTGAATCTAAAGTTGATACTGGTGCAACCAGCTAGTATTTAATCAGGTTTATCTCCCGCTAATAAGCAATTAAGTCATAGAGGATAAATAAGATTTTCTTTAATAGAAAGGAATCATCTCAAAAATATATCGAGATGGTTCCTTTTTTAATTGTTATTAGATTCTCCTGATTTTTCAATATTCATCGAGAAAAAATATTTTGCAAACAATTCGATTTACTTGTTCAAATATCTACAGTTCAATGCTGCAATTTCAATCTTGTTAATTCAACTATAAACCCTGATATATAGTGCAATAAACTTATCAAATAGAAAATAAAACTGATAGGATTAAACTTAATTTCAGTGTTTTTATTTAAAAGACAAAAGTTCATTTTTTGGAAAAATCACCCAGAAGAAGTGACTAGATATATTCTTTTTTCATAAAAAGGAAAGAACAGATTCTTTTCGTCTAAAACAATCGTTTAGCTGTAAAGAACAATTCTATTTATTAACGTACTGTTAATATTTAATTTTCATTCTTAGTAATAAATACCCTTACATTTAGTTACCTAACTTTTAAACTATATATCATGAAAAAAAATTTACTACGAAGCAGAATCATAGTATTATCAGCCTTGATAGCTATTACTGCTTTTTTTATCTCCTGCCAAAAGGAGTATGTTGAGCCAACAGTTTCAACACAGGAAACACTTCGTAAAGCAACAGCATCACCAATGGCTGAGAATTTTGAAAGTGGGACTAAAACTGCTTATACGGCAGCGAGTGTAACCCTTACAAGCGGATCTTGGTATTTTAACGATGCGCTTCTAGGAACACTGTCTACCGATAGAAAGAACGGTACAAAATCGGCCAGAATTAGGAATACTGGAAAAATAACTATGCAGTTTGATTATGCAAATGGTGCCAGCACTGTCGATATTTACCATGCTAAATTTGGTACAGATGCTACAAGTACTTGGGATCTTTACCTTTCAACGAATGGCGGAACAAGTTGGACAAAAATGGGTTCAACTGTAACCACCTCATCAACAACTCTTACAAAAGTTTCATTTACCGTTAGCCAATCAGGGAATGTTAGATTTGAAATCCGGAAAATTTCAGGAGGTACAGCACGTATTAATATTGATGATTTCACAATTAACGACTATTCTGGCGGTGGTGGAGGCGGTGGAACCCCATCATGTGATGATAATATGGCACTAGGAAATCCTTCAGGTGCTGTTACAAGCACATCTTATCCCAATAATTACCTAATGACCAAAACGCAGTATACAATGTCATATAATGATAGTAAGAGAACTTGTAACTGGGTATCATGGCATCTTAGTACCGCATGGATTGGTACTACTCCAAGGCAGGACGATTTTCGTGCTGATGTTACTTTACCTGCTGGTTGGGTACAAGTAGGGGCTACAGATTTTTCAGGTTCGGGATTTGATAGAGGACATATGTGTCCAAGTGCGGATAGAACTGGTTCCGTAGCTGATAACTCCGCAACATTCCTAATGACCAATATGATTCCACAGGCACCAATTAATAATCAACAAACCTGGGTTAACCTTGAAAATTATTGCAGAACTCTTATTAATGCTGGTAATGAATTATATATCATATCAGGCCCATGGGGACAAGGCGGAACAGGTTCTGCTGGAGCAAAAACTTTAATTTCGACCAAAAACATTGTAGTTCCTGCTTATGTTTGGAAAATAGTCGTTGTGCTTCCAGTTGGAACTAACGATGTAACAAGAATAACCTCAGCTACTCGTGTAATTGCTATATGGACACCGAATACTCAAAGTGTAAGTAGTGCATGGGGAGGATATCGTACTACAGTAGATTATATTGAAAATCAAACTGGTTATGATTTTCTAAATAGTGTATCTACTACAATACAAAGCGCAATTGAATCTACGGTTGATACGGGTGCAACAAGCTAATAACTAGATTGGCTATATATTTTATAAAACAATAGGTTTACAAAGGTTAATTAAGGTTTTGAATGAAAAGGAAGAGACCGTCTCAAAAGTAAAACGAGACGGTCTCTTTTTTTAAACGATCAATAAATAGTCTATATTCCAGTAATCATAAACTCAACTCTTCTATTTTTTGCTCTTCCCTGAGCCGTTTTATTGGTGTATTTGGGCTTAGTTAAACCATATCCCTTAGAAACAACCCTTGACGCTTGTACGCCCATAGAGATGACATATTCTGCAACTGACTGGGCTCTTTTTTCTGATATGGACATGTTAATATATGCGGCACCAACATTATCGGTATGCCCACTAATCTCAACCCGTACATTTGGGTACTCATTTAGGAATGAAACTAGAGCATTAAGAGATTTAAATGATGCCGGTTTTAGTTCTGCTTTTGCAGTTTCAAAGAAAACATGCTCAATATCAACCGATTGACCAACCTCAATAGGAGTAACATAAAAATTCTTTGGGATTTTGGTCATTGCAGCAACCTTGGTAAGATCTAGGGGTTCATATTTATTGTAGAAATTGTAAACCGATGGAGTAAGATCGTATACAAAACCAACGGGGAGTTTAAGTGTATACTCCAATTTAACAGAATCGTATTTAAATGCTGCAGAAACAACCCCATTAATTTTTAGTTTAACTGGAATACCGATTTCAAGGGGTTTGTCTGTTTTAGTATTTATAACTTTACCTGAAAGAATGGCCATTTTTGCATCCTTTCGCTCACCGAATACATTATGTTTTACCGTTGTAAACTCAACATAGCCAGATAGATCAAGTTCGTTTTCAATAGTATTATAATCCTTAGAAGCGATAGCAGTTTTGTATTTCTTACCATAAGGAAGTCGAATAGTAAATTCACCCGATGCAGGATCAATAATAATACTATCAACTCGAACACCATCTATAACAAGTTTTGGATTTGAATTTCCAATAATTGGGGTAAACGAATTATTATCGAGTGCTACCCCTTTGACTTCAATCCATGGATGAGAGGATAGATATAGATTGACCTCACGTTCTTGGTAAACAGTCTCCTTTAATACATCTACTGTATCTGCTTTTGATATAAAATTTTTAACTTTTGCTTCTACCACATACTTTGAGCCAAGTGGAAGGAGTACTTGGTAGCTTGCCGAGAATTGATCGTATTTAACGGAGTCATATTCCAGACCGTTGATAAGAACCCTTGGATTTTTCTCAAGAGAAATGGGCAGGTTAGTTCTTTTATCAATGATTTTTCCTTTAATTAAAACAAACGGTATTGTTGATAGGTAAAGGTTTAATTTAGATTCAGAATATTCCTTTACATTCCTTACATCGATATCGCTTGATATCCCATTCCAGTTTTTTAAGACAGGTTTTATAGAGTAAAGGCTACCCAGGGGGAGTAATACCTCATATGAAGCGGATGCTTTATCAATTTTGATGTTAGGATGAAATTCTCCATTAACTAATATTTGATAACAGGTATCAACTTGCATTAGAGTTTCATCCAGTTTGTTAAGAATTAAACCGGATACCTTCACAAAAGGGTTCTCTTCAAAGAGTTTAATTCTAAAAATATCAGATTTACCCAGAGAGTTGGTAATTGAGCAGTAGTAAGCCCAACTTCCTTTGACATTAAGTTTATAGTACGAATCCCAATTGGGTGTGTTTATGGAGTCAGTGATTAATTCAGGTTTTGACCATTTTCGAAATGAATCATCAGTACGTTCACATTTGTAAAAATCAAAATTATCACGACCATTACCATAGTTGGCAGAAAAGTAAATAGTCTTTCGATCTGCACTAAGAAATGGTGCTTCGGCACTTTTACCTTTATTTAATTCACCTTTAAGCTCTTTGGGTTTATCGTATCTTAAGCTATCACTTTGCCTAGATACGTAAATGGTTAACTTTGAATTATTAGGTTTTGGAGAATAGGCCAAGAATAAAAGATCTCTATTGGGTGAAATATAAGCATTTGAAACCTTGCCTTTGTTCATTCGTGAATAACCTTTGATATGAATGCGTTTGGGTTTACCCCAAGTATGGTCATCAATCTTTTCAATGATAGAATATCCGCGCTCTAGCCACAAAGTTCCTCTTCTATTATAGACGCCATTAATTAGAAATGATTTGCCATCGCTTAGGGCTGCAAGAATAGCGTTATAGCGACCAATGTTAACCTCTTTTGGTAGTCGTTTAGCGAGACTCCATGTACCATCATCATTTAGGGTACTATACCAAACATCTTGACTATTTAAACGACCAGCAGTGTTTTCTGGGTGATTAACTCTAGAAAAATACAACGTTTTACCATCTATAGATAAAACAGGGTTAATCTCAGAATATTCTGAGTTTATACTTGATCCTAGATTTTGGGGTGCAAAGGTTGATTGTGCTGGTACATTAGCAACAATCAGTAAAAATCCTACTGCAATTGGGAGTATATGTTTAATGAGTTTTTTCATAGTGGTCTTTGTTGAGTTCTTCATAACATAAAAATTGCAATTATCGGTAAGGTAATCCAACCGCCGATTTAACCCTTCCAAATACTAGATTTACTCCAAACCTGAAATTAACGTTTGTAGTATAAAGCGGATTAATTGCAGGATAAACATTATCAGCAATTATATAAATCTGCATAGGCCCTGGCTTAATAACCAAACCTACGCCAAGGTTATTAATTGTTTTCTGGTTGTAGGATATTGTTGAGATCAGATTAAGAAATCTACCTAAACCCTGTGAGAGTCCTAGCGTAAATGCGGGGTAAAGTTTTTTATTGTAAACCCCTGTGGCTGATATTCCAATGGTTGTTCGGCGGAATATATCGTAACTTGCCGATACTAAGAATTTAGGATGTAGGTATGTTCTATAGTTGCTATGAATTGTATCGCGAACAAAATCATCCTTCATCTTATTAATCAAAGAATCAGTATTAATTTCATTGTTGTATAACCATCCAGTTAGCATATCGACACCACCAAAGTTAGTTGTACCTTTCATAGTGTAGTTTGTAACGCTATCCTTCCAGTTTATATACCCCAGATCAGAAAAGGCGGCAGAAAATCTTGTTTTATCATCTAATTTATATGTTACCCCAGCACTGAGGGATACCCCCTTATTATTAAAATTAGAAAAATAGTTTGTTAAATAGGTTATATCCTGAGCATGATCGAAACTGAAATCGCCCTTACTATTTTTGGGTATACCGGCTGTATTCATTTTCACGTCAGCTTCAGCGGTATGAACATACATGTCATTATCAATGCTGATGTTAAAACTTTTAGGTTCAAACTGAACATTTGATAATCCTTGCAGTAGACTCACTCTTCCACCGAATACCCATCGATTAAGTTCTTTTGCCATACCGAAGGAATACTCATTGTAAAGGGTCACATCAACTCTAGTATTAGATAAATCAAGGCTATTACCAATAAATTGCTTATTCCCATTTATTATTAGGGACATGAGGCTTTTGGGGTACTGTAACCCTAAATTAAGATTGTTTCTTATACCAATCCAATAGTAGCCATTGCGAACTTTTATGCGTAAGTGAAAAATATCTACAGTTGTCCCTGTGTAAATAAGATTTTTATCACTTAGTCCAGCTAATAGTTTATTGGGGTTAATATGTGTTGTGTCGTTCCTGAAATCCGTAAAATCTTTCAAAACAAGACCATTTTGGATAACCTGACCATAAACCGAAGACATCCCTGGTAATCCCAGACTAACTGTATGTTCAGGAAGAACAGTAGGGTTAATATATGAGGATTGAAAAACATCCCTTAAGAAAGGCAATGTTAGCTCCGATTGAGCCTTAACATGTAAAACCAATCCTATGCTGAGTATTATAATTGATATTCTTTTCACGGGTTAACAATTTTAGAGTTTAGGCTTAACTGTTCCACTAACTTCTACGCTCATATCAACTGCAATTGAATTTGTTGAAAGAATAGTAATATTCTGAGGAGGAATGTTGTCAGCACCACCCGTTTTAAATCTAAAGAGCAAAATCATGTTTTTGGATGTTGATATTTTATCGTATTTGACTTTATTCATTTTGACATAAGAATAAGCATTGGTTGAGCCAGAAGACTCCCCTGTTGCCGCAGCAACCGGAGCACTTTTTATAAACCAATTGGATCCAGTATTGTATAATGAGTCAACAGCTAATCCTACCTGATTCAGAAAGTACGCTTGGAGGTACATATCTAAAGGTAACTCATTTGAAAACTTAAACTTTAAGGTAACTTTTGTTGAATCATCAAGGAGGATATCCGAATTTTGAAGATCTGGCCAATTAATATTTGCTATTGTATCAGCAATCTGATTGGTAACCACCCAGCCAAGAAGTGGTATTTCTATTTCAGATAATAGTTGAAACTTGCTATCGTTTCTTATAAAATAATCGTGATTTGTAGTTGCATCACCGATACCAAAGGTTGCACCAAAACCAATAGTGCGGGGGGCAATATCAAAAACATCTTCAATATTAGAATTAGTATGGTCAAGTTTAAGTTTAGTAGTATCAACGGGTTTACTGATTGTGGCGTATTTAAGCATATTAGGAGTTCCTATCAGCAGGTCTCCAGGTTGAGTTGTTGCACTGTTTGTAACCGAAATAATAGTACCCAGATTATTCTCAACATCAAAACGAGTAAAATTCACATTTGAGGGTATGCCAAAACTATTTATAAAATCCAATGAAAGTTTTGGTTCTGCCAAATGCTGTTGTGCAAGAATTGTTGAATTGAAAATGCTGATTGAGTAGGGTTGGTTTGTATGAATAAAAGAGTAGTTAATTTTCCCTGTTATCTTTTGATAGGTAGGGCTATTTATTGATAATTGTATTGCTATATTCCCTGCTAAACTCGGGTTCCCGCTTGAGGTGATTGTGGCGGTTACGGAGTATTTTACATTATTGTAAGTACTTGGGGCATCTAAAAGATCTAAGTAGTATCCGTTTAGGTTAATAGAATTATTATAGGTTGAACCATTATTAGGTAACGTAAAATTTAATACAGTTGAACTATTGGATACATTTTTAAGCGAAGTGATGGTAATATCTCCGCTGATACTGTGGTTAAATGTATTAGTAAGACTTACCTGAAGTGTTCCTCCTGATAAATCAACTCTTTTCAGTTCGGCTCCAGCAAAAGTCGTATAGGTTTGATCATATGTTTTTGTAAGTGGTCCCAGTACAGTTCCTGCAGGAAAAATGGGAGGAATTTCACCTGCAGAAAGTCCGTAGGTATCGTTAAATGTTATTGGAGGGATGTTAAATAGTGAGGTTGCCAATCCAATGTCAATAGTGTCTCGGAAGGCCAGAAAATACATGTTACTTCCGGGATGCTGTTCAACTAGCGTATTGGCTCCACTTTTTTCTGCAAGTTCTTTAAATGTAATCTTGGATTTCACCACAGGAAATACAAACGATGGAGAGAAAGGATCAATAGCGATGTTCTGAAAATTTGAGTAGTCGTAACAGCCAGTCATCCCTATTAATAAAACTCCAAGCCATTTAACAATTCTGGTTTTCATATATGTAGTGGTTAGGTTTCTATTTGCACTTTTACGTATAAAATGCCAAATTGATTAAATATAAGCGATGTAATTTAGATATTTATTTATTGTTGATCAAGTAAAAATGGATTTAGAGCAAAAAAGGAGGGTTAAAACCCTCCTTTTTTATTCGTAATTTATTGAAAATATTAATAAAATTTCGAGCGATTATCCTTAATATTTGCATCTTTCTTTACGGCTTCATAAGCTTCGTAGTAAGCCCGTGAGGCATATGAACCTTGAATTCTATTTTTTTCAGATATTAAATCCCCTTCTTCTTTATTCAAGGCTGTTACGCTAAGTATAAAGACGCCACTATTTCCAATAACTGGACCTACAATTTTTCCTTCGGGACTAATAGTTGCTGTAGCAATTACTGATGGCTCAACCCCAGCATTTGGTAATGAGAAAGAGCTGAAAGATACCCTTGAAGCTTGTTCTACCCTAGAACCAATATTTTGCGCAATTGATTCAATATTTTGTGAACCTTTCATCGCATCACGGAGTTTTTGTGACAGAACTTCTCCCTTCTTTTCAAGAATAACTTTTAACCTTATTTCTTCCCTAACCTGAGAAAGAGGGGCAAAACCTTCCTCACGAATTTCTGAAAGAGTTGCAACTACAAAATTTTCTCCAAGTTCAAAAACTTCTGATACATTTCCTTTTTTAGATTTGAATGCCCAGCGGATAACTTCCCTAGGATTATCAAGGCCAGCAATTTTACGATCGTTTGCAAGAAGGTTTGAAGCAATGCGTGGGGTTAATTTTTTACTAGTAGCAGCTTTTGTGAATAGCTCTTTGGTTGTATTTGTTCCAGCAAATTGGGATGCTTCTGAAAATATTGATTGAATAGTTTTGGAACTAGCAGTAACTTTTCTTTCAACAACAGCAACTTGAACCTTTTTAACCTCTTTACCTTTGTCAACCACATTTATTATATGATAACCATATTGTGTTTCAACAACAGAAAGTTCTCCCTTTTTCCCATTAAAACACGCATCGTTAAATGGTTTAACCATCATACCTTCACGCACCCAACCTAGTTCTCCACTTTTATCTTTTGAGCCAGGATCACTAGAGTATTCCTTTGCAAGTTTTTCAAAACTTCCACCTCTTTTCAAAACTGCTAATAAACTATCTGCAGTTGCTTTAGCTTTATTAACGGACTCTTGGGTTTTTTCCATGGGGCTAATTAGGATGTGGCGAACTTTTACAGAATCTGGCAAGTAGTTAATACTTGCAAGTCTTACAAGTTTATAGCTATTCCCATCGTAAATTGGTCCCATTATATCGCTTTGCTTTGCAAGAAAAGCCCAATTATTATAATCTTTTGGCAGTTCACCATCTTTATAGTTTTTACCGTCAAATGGGGTATCGGAATTAAGGGTTGCGTACTGTTTTGCATCAGGAGCATTTTGAAACTCTCCCTTAACTTTATTGATCCACTCTTCTACAATTTTATTATCTTCATCGGAAGGACGAATTGGAAAAATAACATATTCAATATCACGTGTTGCCTTTTGCTCATAATCCTGTTTGTGAGAATCGTAGTATTTTTCTAAATCAGATTGAGTGTATTTAACTAAAGAATCTGATATTGAAGAGTAAGGTTTATTTACATAAGCAAAATCAACCTTAGTATTTTTGTCATTTATGGATCTACGAGTTTCTAGGTTAGTTGCGTAAAGACCTTTGCGAATTAAATTTGTATACTTTGTAAAAATACGCTCAGTTTTAATCTCGTTCTCAACATATAGCCATATTGTTTTTTGACGACCGCTCGGATCTTCATCCATCCTCTTAAGGAATTGGATAATTGCTTCCTTTTTCACCTCGCCTGTTTGAGGATTTCCGAAAAGTTGCTGAATCATGGGATGAATATTACGACCCTGAACCATATCAAACAGCTCATCGGGATGTAATGCCAGACCAAGATCTTTATACTGATCATCCATCACATTCTCTCTCACGAGTTGTTGCCATACCTGTTCACGCAAGTTCTCTGAGGTTTGTTCATCAAGATTGTTTTTACCTGTAAAAAGTTTATTAATCTCATAGATTTCCTCAACTTTTCCTTGGTATAACTGGTAAGGAATTGATCTTCCTGCTATTTTAGCTAGTTCATGTTCAGAATTTGCAAAAATCGATTTACCTGGTTTGACAAAATCACCTAGGATGAATGAAAAAAGTGCTATTCCAATTACAACTGCTAGAAGAACACCTGCTCGGTTTCTTAATTTCTCTAGTGTAGCCATTTAATTCTTATTTAGTTCTCTTTTTAATTTCGTTTTTTTGAAGCTACGAATATAGCAATTTTAGTTTTTGCCTTTCAAAAGTCGAGCTTCAATTTTTAAAAAATAGCCGATTATTAATTATATTAGAAATAATATGCTTTTTTAGGGAGTAGTGAATGTTGAAAAAAGCAATTTTGAAAAGCCTCAAGATTGCTTTAAACGTCTAGATCTTCTCATAAGGTACATAAGGAACGCAACTATGCTTAAGACCAAAAACATAGAATTTGCCTTTATTCCAGGAAAAATAAATGTATACAATGCAATGGCTAAACAAATTGCAGATAGACTTAACCATGTCATTTCAAGGATATAGGCTAATTTTTTCATCAAATATTAGAGTACAACTGAAGACAAGTATTTACACAAAAAGACACTAATGAATTATTTCTTGCTTAAAGTAGAATCCTTTTTCACCTCTGTATTTTCATCCAAATAATAGAAACTGTTAGGTTTCTTTATTTCCCAATTATTAAAAGCTTCATCAGAAACAAAACCTTGACCATATTGAATACCATCTGCTGTGGTTATTTTAACCATATCTTCGGTATAGATTGTTCTTTTGTTTTGATCCCAAAAAAGATGCTCAGTATTTAGGGTTTCTCCTTTTTTGTTTTTAGCTATAACATTGTTACTGGCAGACCAAAGTTTCTTTTTATCGTAGTAATTGGCATAATTTGAGGTAAGTTCTGATTCAATTTCCATTGAGTCAGAAAAGTTGTACACCGTTATACCTTCTGGAAATTCTGTGTATGGTTGTTCAACGTTTTGAAAGATTTTGGTTACCGGGGCAATTACTTTAAGTTTAACCTTCCCATTCTCTGTATATATAATTTCTGACTTTTTTGCAGTTATTGAAGCTTTATCCTCTTTATTCTCTAGTACACTTGCTATATCTATATTATTAGTGCATGAAAAAAGTGTAATAACCCATGAACTTACAAGGGTAAAGAATATCAGATTTTTATGGTTCTTCTTTAAGTTAAAGCTACTCACAAGTTCAGATAATATTTCAACCGTAATAAAAATGGAACAATAAAGTATTAGAGGGAATTAGTTGTACTTTCTCTTAATAAACCAGAAATCATAGAATGTTAAACTAAGACTAAATAATCCGTAGGTTTCTCTTACAAGATTATTGTTAGTTGTTCCTCGTCTTCCCAACTCAAAAGAAACGTTGAATTTTGTGTTATTCCGAAAAGGGAAACCCATTCCAGCACTAACTCCATACTCATTAATTTGATCATCATTAATCTTAATATATGAGTTGGTATAGTGTGAGCCGAATCTGTAATTGACCCTTTTGAAATAACTCTTTAAATCATTACGATTTGGTGTATACTCAACTCCAAAACGATAAGTTTGGGAGTTTGAAAGAGGCTGTTTTGTCCCCAAAAACATGGAGTTAGACCAATTCTGAGTGGAGTATTCAATTGAAGTGAAAATCTTGTTTTTATAATTATAGGCAGCACCTACGCTAATATTTCGCGGGAAAGTTATATGACCATATGTGCTATCCTTAAATGAAACCGTATCGGCACTACCAGCAAGTTCCGATTGTGCAAAGTATTTTCGTTTGGCTCTAATACTGGATTCGTTATCTAAAGTAGCGCCAAATTGAAAGTAGTTATTATCTTGTTTATTAACAAACAATGTGTATTGTGCTCCAACACTGAGAGCGACATCACCTATAACGATACTGTTTCTTTCCTTAAAATTAGCATAGGAACTTTGTTTATCTAAAGGGTAAACAATCTCATTAATATAATCGAGGCTACCAAAGAAGTATGAAAGGTTAAAACCAACCGATAAGTTTTTTAACTTAAAGGCATTCCCAATAAATGCTTGATTAATTCCTCCTTCGCCGCTATGATAGTATTTAATACGACCAATGGAACTAAGCAGAATTGGATCTGTTTCATAATTCTTAATTTTATAACCAACATGGCTATATGGTACAATACCAATACTTGCTCCCCACCACTTTGTCATTGGGAAAGATATGGCGATATGGTGAATTCCTCCGGATCCGTTGGTTGCTGATTGATCCAAGGTCTCATATTTAGTTCCACCAGTTTCCATTCCAAAATCTAGGATAAACGACATTGAGTCCTGAGCGGTATATGAAGCAGGGTTTAGGTAGTTTATTCCAAAAGGGTTTCTTATGGTCTGTGAAATTCCTCCCATTGCTTTTGTTGCAGCAAATCCACGGGTTGGTATTTGACCAACCCCATAGCGTGAATAGGGTGAATATGTATTGACACTTTGAGTGTAAGCAAAAATTGAGGCAATAACTAATGCGCTGGTTAAGAATGTTTTTTTAATGTTTTGCATTGAATTCAAGTATTCGGTTTAAGCCTATTATTACTAAATTTTGGACTACAAAGATGCTATTTTTTAACTTATTAACAAAGAAATTCACATCACCCCCTGTTACTATTACCATTGGCGAGGGAAACTCTTCTTTTATTCGATTTATATAGTAATCAATCTCACCAATAACCCCGTTTAGCACTCCTGACTCAATACATTCTGATGTACTTGAGCCAATCAATTCAAATGTATCTACTCGTTCTAAAAGCGGGAGGTTTGCGGTGTGCTGATGTAATGATTTAAATCTTAGTGCAATACCAGGTGATATTGCACCTCCATGGTACTGACTTTTATTATCTATTAGATCATATGTAATAGCGGTACCACAACCTATTACAAGTAGATTTGTAGAAGGGTAGAGATAATTAGCACCAACCACTAAAGCTATTCTATCTAGCCCCAAGGTTTGTGGCGTTTTATAATTATTGGTGATAGGTATTTTAGTTAAACTGTTAAATTCAATTGTTGGAATAATACTTATTAAATGACTTGCAACTTCTTTATCAATCTTGCCTACGTTTGAAATAATTGCTTTATCAGGAGAATATTTCGATATGGTTTTATCAATAACTTCAGTTGATAAAAATTCATATTTATCAACATTGATTATAGTTTCACCCTCGGCAATAGCAACTTTAGTTAAAGAATTTCCGATATCGATAACAAGGTTCATCCTGTAAAAAAATTTATTTACACGCAGCTAGTTAGTAATTTGTTGTAATACTTTAATAGCGTTTTCGATATTTTCAATTTTTTTAACAGTTAGCGAGAGCTTTTCCTTCGATTCTTTAAACTGGAATAATTGATGGTGTTTTTGAATGTATCCTATAATATTTGCAAATGTTTCAGAGCGATAGAACGATGATTGTTGGTTGGAAATAAAATACCCTACTAATATTTCATTCTTAAGTACAATCTTCTCCATCCCAAGTTCTATGGCTATCCATCGCAAACGAACAACATTAAGCAATTCAATTGCTTGCTTTGGTATTTCACCGAAGCGATCCTTTAGATGAGTTTCGAATTTTTGAAGATCTTCTGCTCTCTCAATACTATCAAGCTCTCTATAAAGCCTCATTCGCTCAGGGACACTATTTACATAATTATCAGGGAGTAAAAGTTCAAAATCTGTTTCGATATGACAATCTGCATGTAATGGTTTCCATGCCATATCTTTTTCATCATTTTCGGATTCAAACACCGATTTAAACTCAGTTTCCTTAAGCTCTTGAATAGCTTCGTCCAGAATTCGGTGATATGTTTCAAACCCTATATCAGCAATGAATCCACTTTGTTCACCACCAAGCAAGTTTCCAGCACCTCTAATATCTAAATCTTGCATGGCAATACTAAATCCGCTTCCAAGATCTGAAAACTCTTCTATTGCCTTCAACCTTCTTCGAGCCTCATTGGTAAGAGTTTCAATAGGAGGGGTGATCAAATAGCAAAAGGCTTTCTTGTTTGATCGACCTACGCGACCGCGGAGCTGATGTAAATCGCTCAAACCAAACATATGAGCGTTGTTTATGATAATTGTATTTGCATTCGGTATATCAAGACCTGATTCAATAATAGAAGTTGCTATCAGTACATCATAATCACCGCTAATAAAATCAAGCATAGTTTTTTCAAGCCTTGAGGGTTCCATTTGTCCATGACCTATAACGGTTCTAACATGTGGACATAATTTATGGATCATCACCTGAATCTCGATAATATTCTGTACACGGTTGTGAACAAAAAATATCTGTCCACCCCTTGAAACCTCATATTCAATGGCCTCTTTTATAATCTGTGAGCTGAATACATGAATTTCGGTGGATATTGGATGCCTGTTTGGAGGAGGAGTATTAATAATGGACAAATCCCGAGCTCCCATTAACGAGAATTGAAGAGTTCTTGGGATTGGTGTGGCTGTTAGTGTTAGAGTATCAACATTAACCCTTAGTTGCTTAAGTTTTTCTTTAGCGGCAACGCCAAATTTTTGCTCTTCATCAACAATCAGTAGACCAAGATCTTTAAATTTCAGGGTATCTTTAATTAGGGCATGTGTACCTATTATAATATCAATCTTTCCTTCGATCACCTTTTGAGTAATCTCCTTCTGCATTTTAGCAGATTTCATTCTGCTTATAAAATCAATAGAACAAGGAAAATCCTTTAATCTTGAGGTAAATGTTTGATGATGCTGAAGTGCAAGAATTGTAGTGGGAACTAAAATAGCAACCTGTTTGCTATCAGCAACCGCTTTAAAAGCCGCTCGGACGGCAACCTCTGTTTTTCCAAAACCCACATCACCACATATTAGCCTATCCATAGGGATTCGTGACTCCATATCCTCCTTTACAGCAATGGTTGCTTTTTCTTGATCGGGTGTATCTTCAAAAATAAATGATGCTTCGAGTTCTTGCTGCATGTATGTGTCGGGAGAGAAAGCAAATCCGTGCTCCGCTTTGCGCTTTGCGTATAAGGCAATTAAATCCTTGGCAATATCTTTAATCTTCCGTTTTGTATTCTGCTTCAATCTTTGCCAAGCACCACTACCAAGTTTATGCACTTTAGGGGCGTCTGAATCTTTGCCCCTGTATTTCGAGATGCGGTGTAGATTATGGATATTAACAAGAAGGGTATCGCTATCCTGATAGATCAATCTTACAGCCTCCTGCTTTTTCCCATTCACATCAGTTTTAACCAGCCCACCAAAGACTCCAACCCCATGATCGATATGGACAACATAATCTCCCGGTTTTAAATTAATCAACTCCTGTATCGATATGGCATCTTTGCGATTAAATTCATGTTTCAGAGTAAACTTATGATATCTATCGAATAGTTGGTGGTCAGTATAAAGGCAGATTTTAAGTGTATGATCGATAAACCCCTCGTGAATTGTAGTTGGAACTGAAGTAAAATGAATTTGTTTATTGATGCTTTGAAAAATTCCTGAAAGTCTTTCAAACTGAGTTCTATTATCGGCTAGAATATATGTTTTGTAATCCTTTCCTGTATTCTCTTCGATATTTTGAGCTATCAACTCAAAATTTTTATGAAATAAAGGTTGAGGTGAAGTTTCAAAATTAATTATATAATCGGGTTTAAAGAGATGCTTAAGGCCAAAATCCACAGATCCTTTATCTTTTAAAAAATCAAATAACTCCTTTCCTTTTGCAAAATTCGATTCAATATTTCCAGAATAGCCTTCATTATTTGAGGTAGATGCAAGTTCATAAAGTTCGTTCATTCTGCCAATGGCAACTTCACTATTTTTCGCCCAAACGGATATATTTTTGGGAAGAGTATTGGAGAGAAAAGTACGTGCAAGATTTTCACCTCCTATATGCATATTCGGGATGATTGTTATTTCATTCAGCTGCTCGCGTGAAAGTTGATCCTCTACATCAAAAACTCTAATGGATTCAACCTCATCGCCAAAAAAATCTACTCGATAAGGATTTGCGTCAGAAAATGAGAATATATCGACTATGCTACCACGAATTGAGTATTGTCCAGGTTCATACACAAACTCAATCCTCTCAAAACCATACTCATCCAAAAGATCCATTATAAATGAAGGTGGAATCTTCTCTCCTTTCTTTATAATGAGCGTATTTTTTTCAAGATTCTCTATGGTTACTACCTTTTCAAATAGGGCATCGGGGTAGGTAACTATTGCTATATTAAGGTTTGAGTTATGAGCCAGCCTTGGTAGAAGATTAAGAACATCGGTTCTTTGAATTACAGCTTCAGATAAGGTTTGGCTATACTGTACAGATCGTTTAAAGGATGAAGGGAAGAAAAAGATTTGCTCAGGTGATAATATATTAGAAAGATCATTAAAAAAATAAGCTGCCTCCTCCTTATCAGTTAGTATAAAAAGGAATGGTCTATTTGATTTTTTAATACACGCAGAGGCTACTAATCCAATTGATGAGCCCGATAAACCCTTGATAAATAAATTTGTAGGTTGATTCTTTGAAAGGCTATCTACAACATTTAAGGTATTACTGTTTTGAAGGTAGAGTTCAAGGATATTATCAATATTAAGCACCTGTTCCATTGGCAGACTTAAAGTTTAATCCGCAAAGTTATACCAATTGCATTGATATTTAAACCAAGGTCAAAATATAAATTGGTATACCTTTGTTTTAAACTTTCAAGTTCATTTGTGCTATCTTACTTACATGGGTTTTTCATATGTCATCTTATTCCTTTTCAAAAGGTACAATAAAAAAATTATTGCGAAGAAAAGAAGTACACTAAAAATCTTAAAAGCTGAACTGAAACTTTGGAATGACTCTAAAAAATAATCCCAGAATTCGCTTCTTAATGGATTACTCATGTAGCATAAGGATTCAACCAAACAGTAGGCACTTCTTAACAATACTAGCAGACCTATTGAAATGGTAATTGATTGTAAGTAGAAATGAGCCTTTGTCATAAAAATAAAATTAAGTTATATTATTGTTTATCTTCATGTTGAAGATATCAAGGCATAACATTTCAACTTTATCGATGAAAAATCATTCATTTTTTTTAAATAGTAAAAGAGTAGGAATAATTGTGCAAATGCTTATCATCCCACATATTATTGGGTATTGCAAATCATTTGTTTTTATGTACACAAAGATGGTTAAACCAATAAGTATTAAATTAATACCTATAGCTAATACCCTAAAATAAAACTTCTCGTTTTTCATTTTTTTAGAATAACAAAACCAACCACATCTTAGTCAAGTTTATACTCTTTTCAATTGTTTTATAATATTTGCCTTCGAGTCAAAAACAAATTGTAAGGCTAGGCTAACCAAGCATAAAACTATTTATTTTTTATAAAAAAGTAGACTCATAGCAACAGCTGTGATAGTGCACCCCAAAAAAATAAAATATTGTTGTTTAAATAAAAAAATACCAAGTAACACAGTAACTAGTCCTAAAAAACTTAGTATTAAACCAATTGTTTTTATCATAACTTTATATTATTTATTGAGATACATGGATTACAGATCCATACATCTCAAAGGTTATAATTAATTATCACTTGTAAGAGTGCCAATAGCATAACCTGCAGCTTAAGAAGCGGATAAGCCTAATGCAAGACCCGCAAATACTTCTCCTAGAAGGGGTAGTATTCCCCCTGAACATTCTAATAATTCATTTTGATCGAGGGGAACAAGTTTTGTATCCTCTAAATTATTGATATCTTGGTTATTCATTTTCGTAATTTCATTAAGTTATGTTAATAATTAGTTTTTTTGAGCAGCATCATATCCTGCTTGAAATGACCCATAAAAAGCAAGACCCCAAAAAGTTGCAGTTACTGCTACAACAAGGTAAGGAATTATACCACCTTCAAATTCCTTTTGATAATATTGTTCCTGTAATAATCCCACTAAAAAAAATTACTAAAGTCCAGATAATCTTTTTTTAGAATTGGCTGATTTCATTTATGCAAAATTTAGCAAAAATAATACTTATGGTTTCTTCTTATAGAGGAAAAGGTTTACTATTAAAGCGATTGATATAAAATCAATAAAATTTATGTAATAAAAAGGAACTTTACTTTCAATATTTTTTAAATATGTGAGTAATAAATTGAGTATTATTACAATACTAAAAGTTGCGAAGGTTCCGATAATTGCTTTATATAATAGTTCAGTTTTTTTTGACTTTATGGTGTAATAAAGTAATACTAAACATATTATATATTTAGCAATAAAAATAATAACTTCATAGTTTTCCATTCGTACAAAATGTTAAATTTATTAATAATCGGTGCTTTGATCCTCAAATCCCCAGAATTTTCAAAGTACTTAAAGATATATACTTGCTCCAATTCTAACTCCAAAATATTCTTTAAGATAAACTTCTTCTGGAAGAAATCCTTTGGTTTTGTATATTATTCCCAGATCAATTGAAAATCCATTAAACGAAGTATTATGCTTGTTAAGGAAAAAATATCTTAAATCCATATCAACAGCTCCGCCAGTAAAAGAATCGCTAGTATTAAAATCAAGGTTAGTGGGTTGCTGCCAAAAATGACCATATAGACTGGCTGATAGTTTCTCAAAAGGTTTGTAATCATTCAAACTTACCCCAAAACCATTAAACCAATTTTCTTTGTTTTGAAATTGACGAATATATACTCCAACATTTATTGATTTATGTTTGAACCACACATTTTCATCAATAAAATCACCAAAGGGCGACATAGTGTAGCCCATTCCAATGTTAAAACTTGAATTTTCTGTTAATCTGAAATTACCTTTTCCTATTAGTAATGGATTTAATAAGTTCAATAATGAACGATAACCAACTTTAGTTACATATTTTTTTTCATCAGCAGTTAAATCTTTATATTGAGTATATCTGTAAAAAGCCATTGTTGGTCTATGTAGGTGTTTCACAGCACCATAGGTGTCAAAACCGACAATGTCTCTGTTAAGTTCATTGGTTTCTTCTTTTAAATTAATTTCGTATTTAAAAAGTCCTAATACATAGTATTGAAGTATTGCAAGTTTTCGAAAACAATATTCCCATTTATAATATTTGAATTTATCTTGCCCAAAACTACCTATTGTTTCCATTCTTTTTGTAAGCATGTAATCTGATTCTAGCCCTGCTGTATGCAACCTTATGTAAGTTGGTAAGTTGTTGTCCCGTAAGTTCTGCAATGTTTGGTCAGTTACTCCTTTTACATATGCAGCACCATATTTATTGAAAAAGGGTTGAGAAATTGAACCTATATTATTAGCCGTTAATATCGACCTATGTCCTTCCTCATGAGATAAAGGCATCAAAAATAAAGTTTCTAGGCCAATTTGTAATAAGTCAGACACTTTATCATTTTTTGAAACGGAATATAGTCCTCTAGTAAAAAGTCTATAACCCGACAAATAGTTCTGATTGAATTGTCTCATCGTAAAAAGTTGAGAAGGAGAGTCTTGAATGATGAAACTATAATAGGTTTTCTTTTTTAAAGAATCATTCTGAGCAAAAACATTATAAAAAGAGAAAAACATTAAGGCAAAAATCAATGTATTCTTCATTGTGAGAGTATCTTTTATATTAGTAATGCAAATATAAATTAAATAAAAAAATGAAAAATCACAGAGAGTCAAATATAATTTAAATACACGCTCTGTGATTATTCATATTAAAATTATGTTATTCTGTTGTTACAGGATCTCCTCCCATCCAACGACCCAAAAAATAGCCCATTCCAAAAGCAGCCATTAGGCCTATAATTGCTAAGACAAAACCACCATTGATGTTTTTTTTATCTTCAAGAGTTAATTCAGTAGTTCCAAATTGTTCTATGTCAATAGTTTTCATAATTTAATTGTGTTTTAAGATTAACTTTCTTGTGATTTACCAGCATCGGAAAGACCATACGCAACACCAGCGATTAAAGCAATTAGTCCGAAAACTAACCATAACGCAATACCTCCATTGGTGTCTTGACATTCTTTCTTTGTTAGTTCCTTAAGTCCATACTTTTCAAGTTCCATAACAAATTGTATTAAATTCAATAAGCAAAAACAACCCTCATTCTTTACCCTGCCGAGAGCTTTAGCACTGTAACGTTACAGATGCTAAGGTAGATTCCCAGCGTTCACAAAAAAAGAACGGAAGTAAAAAACCTCCACCATTTGTCTCCACACACTCTTTTTTGTTCAAGGGTTGCATTATATATTCCAAACTAATACTGTAGGGGTATTCATAGTAAAAAGTATTACCTATTTTGGAGTAAATTATTGGTGCTCCTTTAGATTTAAGTTCATCAATTATTACGTATAATCTAGTACGTCCAATGCCAAGTCTTGCTGCGAATTCATCAGGCGTCCCAGTTTTTCTATTATAAATCAATTTATGCATTAAATTAATACGGTCGATGTATTCAAAAATCTTCATTTTGTTTTACTATTTGGTTAAACTAACTGATTTTCTAATGTTTGGTGCTGCCACATCTTGCAAAAAATGCTCTTGCTTGAGGTTAGCTCTTTAAACGTTCCTTGCTCAACAACCGTTCCTTTATCCAGCACTACAATCTGATCGGCAAGGGCAATGGTGGATAGCCTATGGGCTATTACTATCACCGTTTTCCCTTTTTCCCGCATCAATTGTATGGTTCTTTGCACATAGCCTTCAGCTATGGAATCGAGCGAGGAGGTTGCCTCATCAAGTATCAGAATTTCGGGGTTTCGGTAAAGCGCACGGGCAATGGCAATGCGTTGCTTTTGTCCACCCGAAAGGGATGCCCCATTCTCACCGATATAGGTATTGAACCTATTGGGGAGATTCTCAATAAATTGGGTCATTCCCAGTTGGTTGCAGATATCCATAATCTGTTCCATATCAGGAGCAAACTCACCAACGGCAATATTATCAATAATATTACCTGCAAAAAGATCTATGTTTTGTGGTACTACAACTACTTTCTCGCGCAATGACTCATTTGTAAAGTAGCGGATATCATAGTTTCCAAGGTAAATATTGCCGTTTTGTATTGGGTATATATTTTGTAAAATGGAGATAAGTGTGGTTTTTCCAGAACCGCTCTCGCCAACCACAGCTGTTACCTTACCAGCTTGTATGTTAAGGTTTAAACCTTTAAAGACTTCTACCCTTGTACCATACCTAAAATCAACATTTTGGAAACGGATATCTCCAATATGTTCCGTTTTTAGCATCATTTTATTGATCTCATCCTCAACTTCCAGATCAAAGATTTCAAACAGACGATCAGAAGCAATTTTGGCATCCTGATAGGTTTTATTAAAGCCTATAATGCTTGTAACAGGGCTTGTAAAGTACCCTATCACTGAGTAGAACGAGAGTAACTCACCTGGCGTAATTGTATTTTCTAACACAAATCCAGCTCCTACCCAGAGCAGTACTATTGTTATTACCTGTGATATTAGACCGGTTGAGGCCGATGAGAAAATAACATTAATTCCCGAACTGTATATGGTTTTTAATAGTGATACAAACCTAGTTTCGGTTTTTAGGTTAGAAAAACCTTCCAACCCAAACCTTTTAATAGTTGCAACTGAATTTAACGATTCAACAAGATGGGCTTCCAGTTCCGCTGAGTTCTCCATTATCTTCCTTTGAACTTTTTTGTTTAACCTGTTAAGGATAAAATAGGTGATTGCGTAAAGAGGAATAACCATTAACATTATAGCTGCAAGTTTCCAGTAAAAACTGAACATAAGGAGGAATGATACAATAAGGATTAGAATATTTACGATGAGATTTACTGTAACCTCGTTTACAAAAAGTCTGATTTTTACGGCATCGTTTATCCTTGATATAATTTCGCCAACCCTCATGTTATCGAAAAACGATTGAGGTAGCCTTAGCAGGTGTTGGTAGTAGCCTAAAATCAAGGTAGCGTCAATCTTCTGACCTATCTTCAACACAAATACTGATTGAATAGTGCTTAGCAAAACTCTTATTCCCACAACGATAAGCATAGCAATACCAAGCAGGTTTAAAAGGTTAAGATTTCCACTAGGTATAGCATAGTCTACAATTTTTCCAACATAAATTGAGGTGGAAAGCCCTAGAACTGCGTATAGAATAGCCCCAATAAGTGCTTGGGACAAAACTCCTTTATGAGGTTTTATGAGTTGCCAAAACCTTATGGATGTAGATATCCTTTCGGATTTTGGTTGAAAGGTATCCCCTGGTGTCAGAAGAACAAGAACCCCTGTCCATGATTTCTTAAAATCTTCGTGCGGAATTTTATGATACTCCCCATCTCCAGGATCCATTACTTCTATGTAATCTTTCGTTACCTTTATTAATACAACATAATGTTGAAGAACTTCTTTTACAACAACATGGGCTATTGTGGGCATTGGAATTTTAAACAAGCTATCCCAATCGCCTCTTACCCCTTTGGCGTGAAAACCCATTTTCTGAGCTGCTTCAATCATTCCCAGAACATTTGTTCCTTTCTTATCAGTACCCGCCATCTGCCTGATTTTTGCAATTGGCAAATTTAATTTATGGTGAGCGGCAACTGAGGCTAAACAAGCTGCGCCACAATCGGTGATATCACGTTGTTTTATTTTCACAATTTAATCGGTTCTTTGTAAATTATTATGTGGGTTGAACCAGTTATCGGCTTTATCAAAGAGTAAGTTGTAAAGTGAACGCTTGGTTACAATTATTCGTGATGAAACGGTCATCCCTTTTTTAATGTACCCTTTATACCCATTTTTGAGTGTGAGATAATTTTTTGAGAGTATACACTTCACTCTAAAGTAGGCTTTATTCCCATTATCCATTAGTACGTCATCAGATATTTCGTTAATCTTTGCTGGTAAAAACCCCCATTGGTTATAGTTAAAGGCTGCAACCTGTAATTTTGCCTCCTGATCAACTTTTATGTAACCAATATCTTCGGGTTTTACATAGCAGATTGCAATCAACTCACAATCTGGCGATAGTTCCGCAATGCTTTGATTGGTATAAACATTATTTCCAACTTGTAATTCATTGCTTTGCTGGATAGTACCTTTTAAAGGAGAGATAATAAAGTGTTTTGATAACTCTGAGTAAGAGTTATTAAGGTTGGATTTTATTTTTTCAACTTCCTCTTTAAGCGCAGCCAAACTATTCTGCCAATCGGATATCTGCTGACTTAGTTGTTGATTATAAAGTAGTTGTTCATTATTTAAGTTAAATCGTGAAGTCTCAAAATCAACCTCTGAAATTACTTTTTGCCTATACAATAAGGTATTCCTGTCGTGATCTTTCTTAAACTTCTCGATCTTTCTTTTAGATGTTGATAGTTGCTTCAAGAACTTATCCAGTTCCATCCTATATTTTGGTGTTCCCGCATAATTCTTGTAGTTTATCCTCTTATTAAAATCGATTTTTAGCAGAGTATCTAGATCTTTAATGAAAAGTAGATCCTCTTTCTTATTATATTCAAGTACTCTAATACTCGATTTTATTGGCAGCGTATCAAGAATCAGTAGCGTGTCACCAGCAAGTACTTTTGAATCGTTCCTAAGGTTGGTGTAGATTATTTTCCCGTTAAGAGAGGATATTATAGGTTGTTTTTCAATGCTTGCCTGAATCATCCCGGTTGTTTGAACGGTAATATCAATATAGATTATAGGGAGTAGGACTAGCACTGCTATTATCGAAATAATTATTATCCAAAGAATAGACTTGCTTTTGCTGGATATCCCATGTAGATAGGATTCTATTGAACTTTGAATGATAAAAGAAGGATAAATTTTATTTTCAGATGACATTTTATACAATTAATTGCTAATATAAGGTTTCAAATATTTTTTTTGGTTTTTGTAAAATCTATATCAAAATTAATAGAAATTGTTAAGAATCAAAGAGCGGCTTAGTTTTTTTAACTTTTTTTAAGATTCTAACTTTAGAATTATCAGGGAGGTTTGTGTATGGTAATAGGGAGGAGTGTGGGCAAAGTAATAACTTACCCTAATTTTGGAGGATGGTTGTCTTGTCTATCGGTTTCGCTTTAGGATATTTTACAAGGAAACCCTAACTTATTTCGAATTCTGAAACTCTTCAAGTTTATTAACCATATTAGTAGAACCAACTATAAAGGGTACACGTTGATGAAGCGATTGAGGTTTAATGTCTAAGATACGTTGAGTTCCATCGGTAGCTTTTCCTCCTGCTTGCTCAGCAAGGAATGCTATTGGATTACACTCGTACATTAAGCGAAGCTTGCCGTTTGGAGCAGCAGAAGTTTGTGGGTAAATAAAAATTCCACCTTTGAGCAGATTCCTATGGAAATCGGCAACCAGTGAACCAATGTAGCGAGCAGAATAGGGTCTATTGGTGGATTTATCAATTTCCTTACAATAGTCTATATAGTCCTTAACCCCCTGTGGGAATGATTTATAATTTCCTTCATTTATTGAATATATGCTTCCATCGCTAGGTGTGCTAATGCTATAGTTTGACAAACAGAACTCTCCTATAGAGGGATCAAGAGTAAACCCATATACTCCATTTCCTGTAGTGTACACGAGCATTGTTGAAGAACCATAAATAACATAACCTGCTGCTACCTGCTTGTCTCCACCTTGAAGAAAATCTGCTATGGTAGGCTTCTCTCCTCGAGGGCTAACTCTTCGATAAATACTAAATATCGTTCCAATTCCAACATTAACATCAATATTTGAAGAGCCATCCAGAGGATCCATACAGAAAATATAGTTACCATCACGGGTAAGATCATCGTCCCAAGTAATAATCTCCTGATCTTCCTCCGATGCAGCACCGCAGCATTCGCTGCTATTTTTAAGAGCCTGAATTAGTTGCCAGTTCGCAAAAAGATCGAGCTTTTTCTGTTCTTCTCCTTGGACGTTTATATCACCTGCAGTGCCAAGAATATCCACAAGTCCAGCCTTATTAACCTTTTTATTGATAACCTTTGCTGCAACTCCCACATGATAAAGTAGTCGGGTGAATTCTCCGGTGGCATAAGGTATGTCCGCTTGCCTTTCAATAATAAACTGGGTAAGTGTTTTAATCTTATATCCTTCCATTTCCGGTATATGAAAAGTGTAATTTCGATAAAGGTAATAATTTTAAGTAATTTGAATATTCATGTGAGTATTTTTTGTAGAGTTAAAACGATTGCGCTTGTAAATTGCATGATTCTTTATTTGATATTTGAATTCTCTACACTATGTTTGTTAAGCATTTCAAAATTGATTTTATGTCATCATCAATGGTAAAAGTATTTAAGTTTGGTGGAGCATCTGTTCGCTCTGCTGAAGGGGTTCGCAATTTAGTCGAAGTAGTAAAAAGGTATACCGAGAACCTTGTAATTGTTGTCTCGGCAATGGGTAAGTCCACCAATGCACTCGAGATAATCCTTGCAAAGTATTTAGAAAACGACCTTTCATATTCCAACGATATAGCCAAACTGAAGAATTTTCATCTCGATATTTTAAAGGAACTATTTAGCAAAACCTTTGATACCGAGAGTCAGAAGATGAATGCCTTATTCTCAGAAATGGAAGAGTTCATCAAGTCAAATAAAAATACCGATTACAATTATTGTTATGATCAGATAGTTTCATACGGCGAATTAATCTCCACTACAATTGTTAGCGCATACCTTAATGGTATGGAAATTAAAAATCAGTGGGTCGATATTCGTACGTGTATAAAATCTGATGCTACTTATCGTGAAGGGAATATAGATTATAAAAAATCGGAAGTGCTTTCTAAAGATACATTTACTTTTAAAAATGATAGAATCTATTTAACTCAAGGATTTATTGCAGGAACACCATTTAGAACAACAACAACCCTTGGGAGGGAGGGCTCTGACTACACTGCGGCTATTCTGGCAAATCTCCTCAATGCACAAGATGTAACCATTTGGAAAGATGTGGAGGGTGTTTTAAATGCAGATCCGAAATTCTTTAAAAATACATGCAAGTTAGATTTTGTCTCTTTTCAGGAGGCTATAGAGTTGGCATATTGTGGAGCTCAGATAATACATCCCAAGACAATAAAGCCATTACAGAATAAAAAAATACCACTTTACGTAAAGTCATTCATTAAACCCGAAGCAGTTGGTACAAAGATTCTCCATTCCGATGTACCGCTCCAGCTACCACCTGTATTGGTATTAAAGCAAAATCAGGTTCTTATATCAATATCACCCAAAGATTTCTCATTTGTAATAGAAGATAGTTTGAGTCAAATCTTTGCACTTCTTTACAAGCACAGAGTTAAAGTGAATATGATTCACACATCTGCTATATCATTCTCAATTTGTGTTGATGAGGAGAAGCATTACCTTCCAGCAGCAATAGCGGATTTACAAAAAGATTTTAATGTTAAGTATAATAAAAACCTTGAATTGCTTACTGTTAGGCACTATACTACAAAAGTGATTGATGATCAAATATCAGGTCGACAGGTTTATATGCAGCAAAGGACAAGAAGTACAGCTCGATTCGTGATGGATGCTATTGAGCGATAGGCTTAAACTTTATGGTAAAAAGGGCATTATATCCAGTAAAATTTCCTTGGTTGCTGTATGATTCTATCCCGAAGGTCATGCTGTTAACACGTTTGTTTAGCATACCATTATTATCGAAGTACCATTGTTCGTTGAACTGCACCTTACCAATCTTAGTTCGACTAAAACCATTCGCTTTTTCAATCTCTCGAATCTCTTTAATACTGAGTTCTTTATCAGAGAAGAAATCATAGGCTTTGAGTTTTCCATCATACAACTTTTCAAAAATGGCACTAATCAATTTACCATGAAGGAACGATTTAAATCTATCATTCTCATACGTATCAATATTCTCACTTACATGTGTTACAATCCCGTATACTAGGCTATCTTCAAGGATATTTGCGTTTATTGGAGTTATTTTATCAGATGTATTAGTAATTTCGGTTGTATTGTTTTTGCAAGAGACAAATGCCATAGCAGTTACAACTAATCCAGTTAATAGATATTTCATGTTTTCTAATAATATAGTTGATGAATTTATTATCGTGAGAACTTCAAAGCCGATCCCCTAAAACTTTCATCAAATCGGCCATTATCGAATACAATTTTACCATTAATAATAGTATAAGTTACTTTCGATGATAATTTTTGACCTTCAAGCGGTGACCAGCCGCATTTGTAAAGCAGGTTATCCTTATTTACATACCAACTCTCGTTCGGGTCAACTAAAACTAAATCAGCAAAATAGTCCTCTCTTACAAACCCCCTATTCTCTATGCCATAAACAATTGCGGGTGCATGACACATTTTTTGCGCAACAAGCTCGAGGCCAAAATAACCCCTTTTAGAAAGCTCAATCATCGCAACAAGGGAATGTTGAACCATTGGCCCTCCTGAAGCAGATTTAAAATACCCAGCCTCCTTTTCTGCTAAAAGATGAGGGGCGTGGTCTGTAGCAACTATATCAATCTGATTGCGTTTCAAACCACTGATAAGAGCTAATCTATCACTCTCTTTCTTTATAGATGGATTCCATTTAATTCTCCATCCATACTTTTCATAATCATCTTGCGAGAACCATAAATGGTGTATACAAACTTCTGATGTAATTCGCTTATTATATAAAGGTATACTCTCGTCGAAAAGTTCAAGTTCTTTTTCAGTAGATAGATGTAATATATGAAGCCTTGAGTTATACCTTTTTGCAAGCCTTACAGCTAGTGATGATGATAGGTAACAGGCCTCTTCACCCCTTATGTCAGCATGATATCGGAACGGAACATCCTCTCCGTAAAGCTCTTTATACTTGATGATATTTTCTTTAATTGTAGTTTCATCTTCGCAATGAGTAGCAATAAGTACTGGAGATAGTTTAAAGATCTTCTCAAGCGACTCAACTTTATCAACAAGCATATTTCCAGTTGAGGAACCCATGAACACCTTAATTCCACAAACATTTTTTGGGTCAACCTTGATAATCTCCTCTATATTATCGTTAGTTGCACCAAGATAAAAAGAATAATTTGCCAATGATTTTTCAGATGCGATTTTGAATTTATCATTGAGAAGGCTTATCGTGGTTGTTTGTGGACTTGTATTGGGCATCTCCATAAATGAAGTAACTCCGCCCGAAACACCCGCTTTTGATTCAGTATAGATATCACCTTTATGAGTCAATCCAGGCTCTCTAAAATGAACTTGATCATCAATTACACCTGGGAATAGAAGTTTCCCCTTTGCCTCAATTAGTTGGTCTGTTTTGTAATTATAAATTTCATCGGGATTATCAGTAATAACACGGTCAATTAATTCATCACGAATCAGAATGCTTGCTGTTATTACCTTGCCCTCGTTAACCAGAGTGGCATTTGCTATACTAATAGTTGCCATACCCGATAAACAGCTTTTTGGTTTTATTGTTTTTCGCTAGTTTGAAAATCTTGAATAGGTTTTGAAAAAGCTACCAAACTTCATTTTCAGAACGCCCCATAATGCCTCATTAAAAATACCCCCGCTCATTTTTGAGGATCCTATTCTCCTATCGGTAAAAATAATAGGAACTTCAACAATCTTAAAACCAAGTTTCCAAACGGTAAACTTCATTTCTACCTGAAAACCATAACCTATTAACCGAATTTTGTCAAAATTGATTGCTTTAAGAGTATTCAAACGGTAGCATTTGAAACCAGCCGTTGTATCCATAATCTTCATGCGGGTTACAAATCTTACATACATCGAAGCACCATATGACATTAGTACCCTTCCCATTGGCCAGTTAACTACGTTAACCCCTGATATATACCTTGAGCCAATTGCGAGATCAGCCCCGACCTTACATGCTTCAAAGAGTTTAAATAAATCATCAGGATTATGAGAGAAATCAGCATCCATTTCGAAAACATACTCATAACCTTCTTGAATAGCCCACCTAAAACCATTTATATATGCGGTTCCTAAGCCAAGTTTACCCTTTCTTTCAACCAAAAAGATCCTGCCATTAAATTCCTGTTGAAGATTTTTCACTATAAGGGCCGTACCATCCGGAGAGCCATCATCAATAATTAGGATATTAAAAGCTCCGTCTAGAGACATTACTTTTCGAATTATATTCTCAATATTCTCTTTCTCGTTGTAAGTTGGAATAATTACTAGTTTCTCTTTTGTATTCATTATTTGCTTAAAAGTTTAAAGTTCTCTTTTTGACGACTCCTTATATATACATAAATGTGTATGCGAAGATAGTTTATTTTCACTTTACTCGGTATAATTCATAAATTGAATAAAAAATATACAAAAAACGATATTGATTTTCAGCCAGATGAAAAATAATTTGAAAAAAGTGTAAAAATATTTTTTCTATCTATTGCAGAAAGAGAAAATCCCTTTATATTTGCACCCGCTTTACAGAGGTATGGCGAGGAGGAAGCGGGGTGATTAAGGGGGGAGCCGGGGTCGGAAAAAAAGTTTTAAAAAAAGATGGCCCGGGAGTTGGAGAAGAGAAAAAGATGATTACCTTTGCAGCCCGGTTCGAAAGAAGCGGGGGATAAAATGAACGGAAGGTTCGCCCAGCGGGGCGGGCACGATATACCGGAGTTCTTTGACGCGATGGCACCAAGAATAGGAAATTGAAAGATTTTTGAAGAGTATAGGAAAGGCGAACACGAAAACGACGGTCAGGAATCGGAAAAATAAAGATAAGTTTAGTTTCAAAGTTCTTCGTTACAGCGAAGAGTTTGATCCTGGCTCAGGATGAACGCTAGCGGCAGGCCTAACACATGCAAGTCGAGGGGCAGCGGGGGTAGCAATACCCGCCGGCGACCGGCGCACGGGTGAGTAACGCGTATGCAACCTGCCCTTCACAGGGGGATAGCCCGCCGAAAGGCGGATTAATACCCCACGGGCCCGTAGCTCGGCATCGAGCAGCGGGTAAAGGAGCGATCCGGTGAAGGATGGGCATGCGTGCCATTAGCTGGTTGGCGGGGTAACGGCCCACCAAGGCGACGATGGCTCGGGGGTCTGAGAGGATGGTCCCCCACACTGGTACTGAGACACGGACCAGACTCCTACGGGAGGCAGCAGTGAGGAATATTGGTCAATGGGCGGAAGCCTGAACCAGCCATGCCGCGTGCAGGAAGACGGCCCTACGGGTTGTAAACTGCTTTTCCGGGGGAAGAATAAGGCCCACGTGTGGGCCGATGCCGGTACCCCGGGAATAAGGATCGGCTAACTCCGTGCCAGCAGCCGCGGTAATACGGAGGATCCGAGCGTTATCCGGATTTACTGGGTTTAAAGGGTGCGTAGGCGGGCTCCTAAGTCAGCGGTGAAAGTCTGCGGCTCAACCGTAGGATTGCCGTTGATACTGGGGGCCTTGGATTCGGTCGAGGCGGGCGGAATGCGACATGTAGCGGTGAAATGCTTAGATATGTCGCAGAACGCCGATTGCGAAGGCAGCTCGCCGGGCCGACATCGACGCTGAGGCACGAAAGCGTGGGGATCAAACAGGATTAGATACCCTGGTAGTCCACGCCGTAAACGATGATGGCTGGATGTTGGCGATACACCGTCAGCGTCTGAGGGAAACCATTAAGCCATCCACCTGGGGAGTACGGCCGCAAGGCTGAAACTCAAAGGAATTGACGGGGGCCCGCACAAGCGGAGGAACATGTGGTTTAATTCGATGATACGCGAGGAACCTTACCCGGGCTAGAACGTGGTCGGAGTGTATGGGAAACTGTACAGCCCTTCGGGGCCGGCTACGAGGTGCTGCATGGTTGTCGTCAGCTCGTGCCGTGAGGTGTCGGGTTAAGTCCCATAACGAGCGCAACCCCTATCGCTAGTTGCCAGCGGGTCATGCCGGGGACTCTAGCGAAACTGCCAGCGTAAGCTGTGAGGAAGGTGGGGATGACGTCAAATCAGCACGGCCCTTACGTCCGGGGCTACACACGTGTTACAATGGCCGGTACAGAGGGCAGCCACCCCGCGAGGGGGCGCTAATCTCCAAAACCGGTCCCAGTTCGGATCGGAGTCTGCAACCCGACTCCGTGAAGTTGGATTCGCTAGTAATCGCGCATCAGCAACGGCGCGGTGAATACGTTCCCGGGCCTTGTACACACCGCCCGTCAAGCCATGGGAGCCGGGGGTACCTGAAGTCCGTAACCGCGAGGAGCGGCCTAGGGTAAAACCGGTGACTGGGGCTAAGTCGTAACAAGGTAGCCGTACCGGAAGGTGCGGCTGGAATACCTCCTTTCTGGGGTTCGGGCCGTCGGGGTCCGCCGCTCCTGTACATTCTCTGGTGCCAGCGCGTTTATATTGACGAACGGACAGTTTTTTTGGAGAGGGCTTATGCCCTTGCCCGGAGAGTCCCGTAGCTCAGTTTGGTTAGAGCACTACACTGATAATGTAGGGGTCCGCAGTTCAAGTCTGCGCGGGACTACGGCGAGGGGGATTAGCTCAGTTGGCTAGAGCACCTGCTTTGCAAGCAGGGGGTCAAGGGTTCGACTCCCTTATTCTCCACATGGAAAGCGTTCTTTGACGTGGTGGCGTAAAAAGTATTGCAATCGAGAAATCGAGCAACGAGTGATTATATTCATATAAGAGCTAGGAAGAATACGAGGAGCGGTGCGAGCGAGGCGGAAGCCGAGCGGGATCCGCGAGGAAGTGTGCAAGGGCGCACGGGGGATGCCTAGGCTCTCAGAGGCGATGAAGGACGCGACAAGCTGCGAAAATCCGCGGGAAGGCGCAAATGGCCGTAGATCCGCGGGTGTCCGAATGGGGCAACCCGGTACCCGGAAGGGGTATCACCACGCTTCGGCGTGGGGCAAACCCGGAGAACTGAAACATCTAAGTACCCGGAGGAGGAGAAAACAACAGTGATTCCCTGAGTAGTGGCGAGCGAAAGGGGAGGAGCCCAAACCACCCCCGTTACGGCGGGGGCGGGGTAGTAGGGACGCCGCAAGGCCGATCGCGGGGAAGCGGAACCGTCTGGAAAGGCGGGCCGTAGCGGGTGACAGCCCCGTACGCGTAACCCAGCGAGAGGCCGGCGCACCCCTGAGTAGGGCGGGGCACGAGGAACCCTGTCCGAAACCGCCGGGACCATCCGGCAAGGCTAAATACTCCTGAGAGACCGATAGTGAACCAGTACCGTGAGGGAAAGGTGAAAAGAACCGCGAACAGCGGAGTGAAATAGTACCTGAAACCGTGCGCCTACAAGCGGTCGGAGTCCCGTTTACGGGATGACGGCGTGCCTTTTGCATAATGAGCCTACGAGTTGCTCTGTCCGGCGAGGTTAACCCCGTTGACGGGGGGAGCCGAAGCGAAAGCGAGTCCTAATAGGGCGTCCAGTCGGGCGGAGCAGACGCGAAACTTTGTGATCTACCCATGGCCAGGATGAAGTGGCGGTAAAACGCCATGGAGGTCCGAACCGGTAAGCGTTGAAAAGCTTTCGGATGAGCTGTGGGTAGGGGTGAAAGGCTAATCAAACTGAGAAATAGCTCGTACTCCCCGAAATGCCTTTTGGGGCAGCCTTGGGTCGAGCGTGGCGGAGGTAGAGCTACTGATTGGATGCGAGGGCCTCACCGCCTATCAAATCCAGACAAACTCCGAATGCCGCTACGTGGTGCCCAGGAGTGAGCCGTAGGGTGCTAAGGTCCTACGACGAGAGGGGAAGAACCCGGACCAGCAGCTAAGGTCCCCAAGTGTACGCTAAGTCGAGAACAAACGAGGTGCGGCTGCAGTGACAGCTAGGATGTTGGCTTGGAAGCAGCCACTCATTCAAAGAGTGCGTAACAGCTCACTAGTCGAGCGGCCGTGCGTGGATAATAAGCGGGCGTCAAGCGTACCACCGAAGCTCTGGATTTACCCTTAGGGGTATCTGGTAGGGGAGCATTCCGCTCACCGCGAAGTCGGGTCGTGAGGCCCGGTGGAGTGTGCGGAAAAGCAAATGTAGGCATGAGTAACGAGAAGGCGGGTGCAAAACCCGCCCACCGATAGACCAAGGTTTCCTGATCAACGCTAATCGGATCAGGGTTAGCCGGGGCCTAAGGCTAAGCCGAAGGGCGATGCCGATGGACAGCGGGTTAATACTCCCGCGCCCGCGTGCGGTGCGATCCGGGGACGGAGCGCCGTAGCGGCTACGCGCTGACGGATTAGCGCGTTGAGCCTAGCCCTCGGGCGAAGCGAAGCCGTAAGGGTGCTTCCGAGAAAAGCCGGTAAGCTCCAGCCGTACGCGGCCCGTACCGTAAACCGACACAGGTGGTCGAGGAGAGAATCCTGAGGTGCTCGAGTGATCCATGGCTAAGGAACTAGGCAATCTAACCCTGTAACTTCGGGAGAAAGGGTCCCAGCCGCGAGGCTGGGCGCAGAGAAATGGCCCAGGCGACTGTTTATCAAAAACACATGGCTCTGCCAAATCGAAAGATGACGTATAGGGCCTGACACCTGCCCGGTGCTGGAAGGTTAAGAGGGGATGTCAACCGCAAGGCGAAGCATTGAATCGAAGCCCCAGTAAACGGCGGCCGTAACTATAACGGTCCTAAGGTAGCGAAATTCCTTGTCGGGTAAGTTCCGACCTGCACGAATGGTGTAACGATCTGGGCGCTGTCTCAGCCATGAGCTCGGTGAAATTGAAGTCGCGGTGAAGATGCCGCGTACCCGCAACGGGACGGAAAGACCCCGTGCACCTTTACTGCAGCTTAGCGCTGGTTCTGGGCAAGCGATGTGTAGGATAGGCCGGAGGCGACGATCCGGGGGCGCTAGCTCCCGGGGAGCCAACCTTGAAATACGGCCCTTCGCTTGCTTGGGATCTAACCCCGCAGGGGGGACACCGCTTGGCGGGTAGTTTGACTGGGGTGGTCGCCTCCAAAAGAGTAACGGAGGCTTCCCAAGGTGCCCTCAGCACGAATGGTAACCGTGCGCAGAGTGCAATGGCACAAGGGCGCTTGACTGTGAGGCCGACAAGCCGAGCAGGTGCGAAAGCAGGGCATAGTGATCCGGTGGTTCCGTATGGAAGGGCCATCGCTCAAAGGATAAAAGGTACGCCGGGGATAACAGGCTGATCGCTCCCAAGAGCTCATATCGACGGAGCGGTTTGGCACCTCGATGTCGGCTCGTCACATCCTGGGGCTGGAGAAGGTCCCAAGGGTTCGGCTGTTCGCCGATTAAAGTGGCACGCGAGCTGGGTTCAGAACGTCGTGAGACAGTTCGGTCCCTATCTGTTGTGGGCGTAGGAGGCTTGAGGGGCCCTGACACTAGTACGAGAGGACCGTGTTGGACGCACCGCTAGTGGACCTGTTGTGGCGCCAGCTGCATCGCAGGGTAGCTATGTGCGGCAGGGATAAGCGCTGAAAGCATCTAAGCGCGAAGCCCCCCCCGAGATGAGGCCTCCCTTGAGGGGCGTGGGAGACTACCACGTTGATAGGCCGGAGGTGTAAAGGCGGTGACGTCAAAGCTGACCGGTACTAATGACCCGACGACTTCCAGCGGAAAAGCTGGGCTTTCGCGCAGCGAGCGCGCTCCACGCCACCACGTTGAACACATCATCCCCCCTGGGGTAGGGGGGAGCAGCAATACGGTGACCATAGCGGCGGGGCCCCACCCCTTCCCATCCCGAACAGGGACGTTAAGCCCGCCAGCGCCGATGGTACTGCGAAAGCGGGAGAGTAGGACGTCGCCACCCACAGGCCCCTAGGTACACCCTAGGGGCTTTTTTATTTTGCGCTTTTTGGCCCCGCCCCACCCGATTCCGACCCCGGGTTGGTGTTTTGAGATAAATTTGTAAAATAAAAAACCGCCAACAATGACGGTTTAGTTTAATTGACAAATCGCTATATTCTAATTACATAACAGGTTTCTAATAATGTCTCTGTTTTTCTGATTTAGGTAGTTTTTACCTTCTGGTGTATAAAGATGGTTAATTCTGTCTTGATATTTTTCTTCAACTTTTCCACGAACTACTTTCATTGTACTGTTAATAAGACCATTCTGTTCTGAAAAATTCTCATCTAGGATTGCAAATGTTGCAGGAAGCCATCTGTCTGGAAACATATCCCCCATTTCTCCACCTGCTTTAAATTTTCCAATTTCATCGTTTATTAACTTTATTGCTTCTTCTTCTGCTTCAGGAGAGTCATGCTTGATTTGTTTTTCGTTTAATGCACGTTTTAATGATTCTTTTGAAGGTACTAGAAGAGCTGTTGTGTAAGGATTTTGGTTATTATAGAGAATTATTTGATCTACAAAAGTAGAATGTTGAACTAAAGACTCTTCGATTCCTTCTGGGCTATACTTTTCACCATCACTTGCAATAAGAAGACTTTTAAATCTGCCAAGAACATATAGAAAACCATCCTTATCCATATAGCCCATATCCCCTGTATGAAGCCAACCATTTTTTATTGTTTCTGAAGTTGCTTTAGGATTTTTCCAATATCCAATCATTACATTTTCGCCTTTAACAACTATCTCTCCTTTCTCTCCAATTGGCAATTCTTTTCCATTTTCATCACATATTTTTAGTTCTAAATACTTTACTAAGTGCCCTGATGAACCAAATTTGTGTTTTTTTAATGAATTTGAACTTATTATAGGAGTTGCCTCTGAAAGCCCATAGCCTTGAAACATAGGCATTCCTATTGCATAAAAGAATCGCTGTAGGTCTATATCAAGTAATGCGCCACCGCCAATAAAAAAATCGAGTTTGCCACCGAAGCCTTCGCGTATTTTTTGAAAAAGAATCTTGTCATATATTGATAAAAGCGGTTTGTATAAGAACGTAAACCCTTTGCCTCTATTCCAGCCCTCTTTATTATAATTGTATGATAGTTTTAATGCATGATTGAATAATTTTTCAGCAATTGGTCCTTTAGCCCTAATTCCACCCTCTATGTTTTTCTTGAAATTCTTTGCAAGTGCAGGAACGCTAAGCATCAAGTTAGGTTTTAGTTCTTTAATGTTAATAGGAATATTTTTTAAAGTATCTAAAGGGGTTTTTCCTGTTTGAACTGTAGCAATGCTTGCTCCCTTTGACATGAATGAATAAATGCCAGCCACATGTCCAAAACAATGATCAAGAGGTAAAATAATTAATGTACGATATGATTCGGGGATATCCATTAAGGTAAGTGCTTGCTCAACATTAGCAGTATAATTTCTGTGCGAAAGAATAATACCTTTTGGATCTGCCGTTGTTCCGGACGTATAACTTATATTAGCATAGTCATTTGGTTGAATAGCCTGATATGACTCAATAAGGTTATTCTTATTTTCTTTTAAAAATTCGTCTCCAAGTTTGAAAAGATCTCCAATGAAGAGGTCATTAGGGTCTATATTCTCAACGGAATCCAGATAAATAATCTTTTTAACTAATGGTAGTTTATCTCGAATTGAATCAATTTTTGATGATTGATTTTTTGAAACAAAAATTATTGTAGATTCTGAATGCTCCAGTCGGAAAAGAAGATCTGTTCCCTCCAACTTAATAGACAAAGGGATATTCACAGAGCCTGTATAAAGTATTGCTAATTCACTTATTACCCAAAGTTTTCTTCCTTCGGAGAGTAGTGCAATTTTATCACCTTTTTTTACACCCAAACTTAAAAGACCTGCAGCAAGCCTATAAACTTCATCGCGAGTTTCCTTATAGGAAGTCGCATTGTATTCATTGGTTTCTTTTTCCCATATATAAGGGTTATTAGGGTATTTGTTCACACTTTCTTCAAACAAATCAATAATTGTTTTCATATTATATAGGTTGTTTTGTTATTATGTCCTTGTGGATTGATAATTAATATTATAAAATCATAAAAACTCAAATCTAAGAAAATGAAACGAAATTGCAATCAATATTAGTTTTCGTTAATACACTTTGTCAATTTGCTGAATTGTACCTTTGTGCCATCAAAATGTTAATAATATGAATTTGTTTTCCTCTGACAAATGTCTTTCTTGCCCACGCAAATGCGATGTAAATAGAAGTTCAAATCAGGTAGGTTATTGTAAATGTAATAATAAGCCATTGGTATCAAAAATATTTTTGCACAAAGGGGAGGAACCCGTTATATCGGGAAGAAAGGGTATATGCAATGTGTTTTTTGCTCATTGTAACCTACAATGTGTTTACTGCCAAAACTATCAAATAAGTGACAATGATACTTACGACAAATCATGGTTAACTGATTTTGATATGATTGTAAACGAAATAACCGAGCAACTTGATGGTGGGGTTAAAATGCTTGGATTTGTGTCACCATCACATCAAGTAGATCAAATGATTCAGATAATCGAAAACATTTGGACTAGAGGTTATAAACCAACTATAGTATACAACTCTAATGGTTATGATGATGTAGAAACCCTTAAAGAATTGGAAAATATTGTTGATGTTTACCTTCCCGATTTTAAATACTACGACAGTAAACTCGGACAAAGATTTTCGAATGTTAGTAATTATTTTGAAGTGGCATCAAAAGCAATAAAAGAGATGTATCGACAAAAGGGATCAACTATAATTTTAGATAATGAAGGATTAATTGAAAGTGGTGTTATTGTAAGGCATCTTGTTTTGCCAGGATGTGAAAGTGATAGTATTGATGTATTAGAGTATATTGCAAATGAAATATCTCCTTTTTTGCATATTTCATTGATGGCACAATACTTTCCTACTGAAAAATCTAAATCGGATCCATTATTATGTCGAAAACTTAGAAAATCAGAATATGATTTAGTTGTTAAAAAAATGGAAGAGTTGGGTTTTAAAGGTTGGGTTCAAGAGCTTGAGAGTTCAGATTATTATAAACCAGATTTCCTAAGCAATACGCCGTTTCGAGATGCTATAAATGATTAATAGATAGTTTAGTACGATTATTTTCATTATAAAATTCATTAAAATAATTGCAAACATCAATAAATATGGCTTATATTTGGCTTTATTCAATGTTTTATTTAATTTGGTATTCTAAAATTAACCCAACCTATGAAAAGAATAATAATTCCTATTCTACTTATATCGCTCATAGTTAGCGGATGTAAATACTTTGGCGGAAAAAAAGATACAAAAAAAGTTGATACTTTAATTGCATGGCAAGCCAAGCAGGATAGTATTAATAAAGTTCAAGCGGCTTTAGCTGCCAAAGAAAAAGAGGTCAATGATTCTCTTCAAAGAATTCAAGATGAACTCTCCAAATTAAAGTTTAATGTAATTATAGGAAGTTTTAAAGTTCCGACAAATGCGGATAGTTGGCAGCAAGAAGTTAATAAAATGGGATTCAATAGCACAAAAATAATTGATTCCGACAATGGTTTTAAATTAGTGTCAATAGGTGCTTTTGAAACCTATAGCAAAGCATTTGCTCAAATAGGAAAAATCAATGAAGGTAAGGAGGAGCCTATTGAACTTTGGGTCTATGAATCGAAATAGTTAAATTGAAAGTTATAGTATATTATTGAAAGAGTAATGGAATATTCCATTACTCTTTTTATTTCTAGAAGAATACGGGCAGGGTATTTATAGGAAAAATCCGTTTTTTTGTTTTTATTTGCAAGTCTTCAACAAGAAAATTAAAATTATAATAATTAATAAAAAATGGAACAGATAAGACAAACTTTACGTGATTCTGCCGCAGCCAGATGGACCGCTTTAGCGGTTGTAGCCTTTACAATGCTATGCGGTTATTATTTGACCGATGTTGTAGCACCTTTAAAAGGTCTACTCGAAGGAAAATTAGGCTGGGGTAGTTCAGATTTTGGATTTTTTAACAGTGCTTACGGTTGGTTCAACGTTTTCTTAGGAATGTTAATTATCGGTGGTATTATCCTCGATAAAATGGGAGTTAGGTTTACCGGTTTGATGGCAACAATTGTAATGGTGTGTGGTACCTCAATTAAGTTTTGGGCTATTTCTACTCATTCACTTGATGGTATCACTTGGAAAATACTCTCTTTTGAGGCTCCTGCGCAGGTGTTTATTGCAGGTTTAGGGTTTGCTATTTTTGCTGTGGGTGTTGAAGTTGCTGGTATTACTGTTTCCAAGATTATTTATAAATGGTTTAAGGGAAAAGAACTTGCACTTGCCATGGGCCTTGAAATGGCAACAGCACGTTTAGGTACTGGTCTGGCCATTGCAACCTCTGTTCCTATTGCAAAAGCTTTTGGGGTTATTAATGTTTCAAGACCTATTTTACTAGCCTTGATTTTACTTTGTATTGGTCTTATCTCTTTTATCATGTATATGTTCATGGATAAAAAATTGGACGCTTCAGAAGTTCAGAAAACTGAAGCTCAATTAGAAGAAGATGCTTTCAAAATGTCAGATATAATCCAGATAATTACAAATAAGGGTTGGTGGTATATAGCATTCTTGTGTGTGCTTTTTTATTCAGCCGTTTTCCCTTTCCTAAAATTTGCGACTGACTTGATGATAAATAAGTTTGGAGTTAGTGAGGAATTAGCTGGATCAATACCTTCTTTGTTACCTTTTGGAACAATTCTACTTACTCCGTTTTTTGGAAATTTATATGATAGAAAAGGAAAAGGTGCAACCATTATGATGATTGGATCGTTACTAATTATTTCGGTTCATGCATTATTTTCGGTTCCATTCCTTCATCATTGGATTATGGCTATTCTGTTAATTCTAGTTTTAGGTGTTGGTTTCTCATTGGTTCCATCAGCAATGTGGCCATCTGTTCCAAAGATTATTCCTGAAAAACAATTAGGTACAGCTTATGCACTTATTTTCTGGGTACAGAATTGGGGTTTAATGGGTGTACCTGCTTTAATTGGCTGGGTTCTAGAAAAATATTGTATAACAGGTCAAGTTGTTAGAGATGGTCTTACCGTAAATACTTATAACTATACTTTACCTATGATGATTTTTACTGGCTTTGGGCTTCTTGCTCTTATTTTTGCATTCTTGTTAAAAGCTGAAGATAAGAAAAAAGGCTATGGCTTAGAGTTACCTAATATGAAGAAATAGTTCAAAAGATTTTTTGGAGATAAAAAAACGCCCTTTTCGAGGGCGTTTTTTTATTTCCAACGTTTTTGCAATTGTTTTTTTATTAACTTTAAAATAAAAACAACAAGATTATGAAAAATATTTTGCTATCCATTTTGCTTCTATTATGTCTATCGGCATTTGCACAGCAATACGATCAAAAATTTGGTAAAATCTCTATGGCAGAGATGGAGATGAAGGTATGTCCAATTGATTCAAGTGCAGAAGCTGTTGTGCTTTTTGATATAGGAGAAACACGGATGGTATATAATGAAACCATTCAAGATTTTCAACTGGAATATACTAGACAGTTTAGAATTAAAATTTTAAGCGTAGAGGGTATAAATTCTGGTAACTTTGAGATATCTCTATATCGAAACAAGATTAATCAGCCAAATATTTCTAGGTTTAAAGGACTTGGGCTACCTCTGCCGGAGGGAATTCATCCTGGAAATGCCCAAGAAAAATTGTCTATATTTAAAGGTATGACATATAACTTGGTGAATGGGAAGATTGAAAAATATAAAATTGAGAAAGAGAATATACTTATAGAAAGCAAAGATATTAACTACATTGTACAGAAGATATCTTTTCCAAAGGTTGAGAAGGGTTCAATAATAGAGTGTAAGTACTCTATTGTTTCAGATTTTATATTTAATATGCAACCATGGGCTTTCCAAAGATCCATCCCTGTATTGTTAAGTAAATACGATACGTATCTTTTTGATTATTATAAATACAATAGTCATATTTCGGGTTATGAACCAATTCGCGAAGAAAACTCTACCCCGTTAAATAAATACTTTACTTTCGCATGGTTGGAAAGCGAACTATTAGGAAATAAGCGTTTAGGTTATATTCACTATAATTATTTTGAAAACAAAAAATCATATATAGCACAGAATGTTCCTGCTTTAAAGATTGAACCATACGTTGATAATATTAGTAATTATGTCACAAGAATTGATTTTGAATTTCAATATTTACTGATTCCACGATTGATACATGAAGATAATTATTCCTCATGGGAATCTCTTAACAAACGACTTCTTGAAAATGATGATTTTGGAAATCAGTTAGCTGATGGTGAATATTTGATGTCTGATCTTTCAAAAACAATTGAAGGGGTAAATAATCCAGAAGATAAGATTATTAAGATTCGTTCTTTCATTTTTAATAAAATTAAGTGGAATGGAAAGTATGGAATATTTACAGATAAAGGTGTAAAATCGGCATATAATGAGGGCTATGGAAATATAGCCGAAATAAACCTAAATTTAGTTATGGCTCTTAAACAAGCAGGACTGAATGCAGTACCAATAATTTTAAGCACTCGTTCTCATGGCGGAGTATTTGATTGGACTAAAAATCTTGATAGATTTAATTATGTTATTGCTGGAGTAAAAATCGATGATAAAATTCTATTTTCTGATGCTGCTTCAAAATTAACTTTTCTGGGAGTGCTTCCATTAGAATGCCTTAATGGTCAGGTGCTTATTGTTGATGCTAAACAAAGTGAACGGATAAACCTATATCCCGAATTTATATCTAAAAAAAGTAGTTTTGCAACCTTTAGTATTGATAATAAGTGCAATATAGCAGGTAAGGTTTCGATTACGTATAAAAATTATTTTACAACTCAACTCATGGAATCGATAAATGGTGATGATGATTTGAAGCGTAAAAAAGAGGAAATAAGTAATCTATTTAAAAATGGTAATGTTGATAGTTTAACTATAGAATTTGATAAAAACAATCTACCAGAAGCAAAAGTGAGTTATGGTGTTTATAATAATGCTACATCAACATCACCTGATGAAACCCTGAGCATTACTCCTGCTCAATGGCTAGGATTCAAAATTAGCTCCTTTGAAAAAAGTGATCGTAAATATCCTGTAAACTTCACCTTCCCAAGTGACGAGTCTTTCGTTATAAAGATTACATTACCTGATGGTTATAAAGTTGATGAATTACCTTCAAGTGTTAACTATTCACTTCCTGATGGTAATGGAAAGTATATTTATAGTTGTCAAGTTGTTGGTAATGAGCTGGTTTTAATTAGTAAACTTATAATACCTAAGGTTGAGTACAATTCAAGTGAGTATCCCGCTCTTAAGGTATTTGTTGATGAGATAATTAAGAAACAGGGTGAGAAAGTTGTTCTAAAGAAAATATAATCACTTAATTAAATATTTAACCTGTTACCCTAATGAAAAATATTTTGCTGTACATTTTGTTGCTAATATGTCTAAAGACATTTGCACAACCCTATGATCAAAAATTTGGTAAAATTTCTATGGCAGAAATGGAAATGAAAGTTTGTCCAATTGATTCAAGTGCTGCGGCCGTTTTCTTATTTGATATTGGAGAAACCCGGTTTGATTATAATATGGATAAAAGTAGATTTCAATTACTAATCATACGGCATGCACGAGTTAAAATACTTAGCAAGGATGGTTTGAGCTGGGCTGATCTTAGTCTAACCCTTTTCAACGAAAATGATTTTGAAGAAAAATTAGCATCCTTTAAAGGCTTTACTTTTAATCTCGAAAACGGTAAAATTGTAAAAGAAAAAGTTGAAAAGAGTGCAATATTTAGGGAAAAGAAGGATGAAAGGCGCACAGGTGTGAAAATTACTTTCCCGAAGGTAGTTGAGGGTTCTATACTCGAATTTGATTATGAGATTACCTCCGATTACACCTACAATCTTCAACCATGGGATTTTCAATACTCAATTCCTGTACTTTTCAGCCAATATTCGATTGGAATACCAGAGTACTATAGTTATAAAACACATATTTCAGGCTATGAACCAATTTCAGTGAAGGATGAGGTGAATTATAGGTCAATTTATTTTAATACCCAGGAAAGATCAGGAGGAACTAGCCTTCGTAATGCAATTGTAAAGAGTCAGACAAGTAGGGCTGAGGTAAAATATACTGAGCAATCAAAAATATTTACTGCTCAAAATATTCCTGGAGTTGACGATGAGTCATTTGTCGATAATTTGGATAACTATTTAACAAAAGTCAATTTTGAACTTGCATGGGTAAGATATCCGGGTCAATTACAGGAAAACTTCTCAACTTCTTGGGCTGAGGTATCTAAAAAGTTGTTAGATGAAAGGAATTTCGGAAAACAATTAGATAATGGTTCATACCTTGAGGATGATTTGAAGGCTTTCATAGGGACAGCTGAAAGTCCTGAAGAGAAACTTGCAAAAACGGTTTCGTTTATAAAAAGTAGAATAAAATGGAACGATAAATTCCGTCTATACACTGAAAATGGTGTAAAAGCTGCATACAAAGAGGGAGTTGGAAACTCCTCGGAGGTGAATTTGAATTTGGTTGTGGCATTGCGACAAGCAGGATTGGAGGCCTACCCTGTTGCTCTTAGTACTCGATTTCATGGACTTGTAATGGATTGGCAGGTAACAGTTTCGGGATTTAATCATGTTATCGCATATGTCAAAATAGGAGAAAAATTCTACAATTGTGATGCAACAGCTCCTTGTAGTATGCTTGGTTTACTTCCTACCGAATGCCTGAATGGTAAAGCAAGAATAATAGACTTAAAAAATGGTGCTTGGCTTGATTTGTATCCAAAAACCACTTCTAAAAAATCAGTCTTTGCAATCCTTAAAGTTGATGAAAATAATGCTGTTACTGGCAGTGTAAGTTCAACGTATAAGGACTACTTCGCTCTAAGTATGGCTGAAACAATTAAGGGTGATGATAGTTTGAAACATAGGAAAGAGGCACTAATTAAATCTTTTAACAATTCTACTATTGATAGTTTAAAGGTTAAGATTGATGATAACGGTATCGCTGTAGCAAAGGAATCCTACAACATTAGGACAGATGGTACATTGCAGGAGAATACAAGCATCATATACCTATCTCCAATGTCGGGGTTTGGTTTTGGAAAGAATCCGTTTTTAAAGGTTGAACGAAAATTTCCAGTCAACTTCACTTTCCCACGTGATGAGTCTGTAATTGTTAGATATACTTTTCCAAATGGCTACAAGATAGAAGAATTACCAACGAATATTTCCATGTCCATGCCAGAGGGTAAGGCAAAGTTTGTTATTACATACCAAGTTTCAGGAAACGACTTAGTTGTGGTGAGTAAGATTAACATTCCAAATACACTTTACCTTTCCGATGACTACCCTGCGCTAAGAGGTTTTTTCGATGAAATTATCAAGAAGCAAAATGAAAAAGTGGTGCTTACGAAAATTTAATTATTTGAACCAAAAGCAGAATGAAAAAACTATTTAGTCTTGCCTTTGCCGTTTTTTTATTATCGAATGTGGTTTATCCCCAGTGGAAATCGTCAGATATCCCAGATTCTCTTAAAAGGAATGCTGATGCGGTTATTCGACGATTGGCAACTGATATAAAAATAATAGGCCTGAATAAAGTAATTGTATCCGAAAACATAGTTGTCACAGTGCTGAATGAACAAGGAAAGATTTATGGAAATTTTAGTGAATACTATGATAAGGATTCAAGGATTGAATACGTAAAAGGAGTTGTTTGTGATGATCACCTTGAGGTTGTAAAAAGACTGAAACGGTCCGACTTCAAGGATCAAAGCATGGTAGCAGATTATTCAATATATGAGGATAATAGAATTATTACCTATGAGGTGTTTCAAACATCGTATCCGTTTACTGTTGAGTACGAGTGCCGTAAAGTGTTGAATACTGCGATGTTTATTCCTTCGTGGTATCCTCAGAGCGGATATAGGCTTGGAGTTGAAAAGGCAAATATGAAAGTTTCTTGTATTGATTCAAATCCACTTATTTATAAGTTGATGAATATTGATAAACCCTCAAAAACAGTTGATGAGAATGGTTTTGATGTGTTTTTATGGGATGTCAGCAATTTGAAACCAATTGAAAAGGAACCTTACTCACCAAGTTTTTACGAGTTTGCACCAGCAGTTATTCAAAGTGTGACAAGTTTTACGCTTGGAGGTTTCTATGGACACATGGATTCTTGGAAAAGTTACGGACAATGGTTGCATTCACTGAAATTGGGAAGGAGCGACTTGTCTATTGAGGCTCAAACCAAAGTTCAGGAACTTGTGAAGAATGAAACGATCTTGCGTAATAAGGTGCAATTGATTTACAAATATATGCAATCGCATACTCGATATGTAAGCATTCAACTTGGAGTTGGCGGCTGGCAACCTTTTCCCGCATCTTCGGTAGAGAAGAATGGCTATGGTGATTGTAAGGCTCTTGTTAACTATACTTATTCACTTCTTAAGGCTGCTGGTATAAAATCATTCTACTGCCCAATTGGTGTGGGAGATCGGAAAATTATATTCGACGATTTCCCTGGAGCGGGTCAAACAAATCATATCATTTTATGTGTTCCAAACGGGGTAGATAGTTTATGGTTAGAATGTACAAGCCAACAATACCCTTTTGCATTTATATCACATGAGTTTCAAAATCAGAAAGTTTTACTTGTTGATGGCGATTCAAGCCGTTTAGTCCGTATTCCGCGAGGAGTTGCTGAAAAGAATGTTCAAACACGATTGGTCAACATCAAACTAGATAGCATTGGAAATGCTGAAGGTAGGATGGTTACAAAAGAATACAGTGCCGAACTTGAAAACTTATTCCCTGAGGTATGGTCAAACAAGAAAGATCAGGCGGAAATTGTTCAGAGAAAGTATCGAATACCCGGTATAATCTACAGTAGTATTGAATATCAACTTGATGATAATTCTGAACCAACAGGGAATGAAAGAATAAGTTTTAAGGTAAATGGGTATGCATCTCAAACTGGTCGTAGGCTATTTATTCCATTCAACCCCTTTTCTCAAGGAAGCACAGTGCCTGTTAAAGTAAAAAGAAGACTAAGGGATGTCGAAATTGATGAGTGTTTTACTCACATCGATACAATTACTTATAATATACCTAAAGGTTTTACCATTGAGTATAGCCCAAAACCCAAATCGATTTCTGGATTATTTGGAAGCTATAATTCCATCGTAAATGTTGATGGGGATAAACTTATTACGATTAGAAAATATACGCAAAACAGAGGAAAATATCCTGCAAAAGAATACAATAATTTTATTGACTTCCTTTTAGAGGTGTCAAAACAGGATAAACAAAGTTTGGTGCTAGTCAATAAGTAGATATACGGGTTAAAAAGCAGGGTGGATATTATCCACCTTGCTTTTTATCTGATAATCGTAGCATCTCTGTTCGGTCCTACAGAAACTATTTTTATAGGTACACCTGTTTCGGTTTCAATAAATCTTATGTATTCTATCAATCTTTCAGGTAGTTCATTCTCGCTCTTGATTTTGGTAACATCGGCTTTCCAACCCTTAAACTCTTTATAAATTGGTTCAATAGGAGTATCAATTTCGTAGGGCATTGTATAAGTTAATTTGCCATTTACCTTATACGAAACGGCTACTTTAATTGTGTCAAAGGTGTCAAGTACATCAGCCTTCATCATTATTAGCGAGGTTACACCATTTAGCATGATGGCATATTTTAGTGCCACCAAATCAAGCCACCCACATCTGCGCGGCCTACCAGTAGTTGCACCAAACTCAGCCCCAATTCTGCGCATTTCCTCACCAATGGCATTCTCCTGCTCAGTTGGGAATGGTCCAGAGCCAACTCTTGTACAGTATGCTTTGAAAATACCTAAAACTTCACCAATTCGCGATGGAGCAATACCCAAGCCAGTACATGCTCCAGCACAAACAGTATTGGATGATGTAACGTAAGGGTAAGAACCGAAATCGATATCAAGTAAAGAACCTTGAGCCCCTTCTGCTAAGAACCGTTTGCCATTATCGAGCATATGGTTTATGGTTACTTCCGAATCAATAAGCTCAAATTTTTTCATCAACTCAACACCTTTGAACCAAGCATCTTCATGCCGTTCGATATTGCTGTTATAATTATACTGCTTGAGAATGTCTTTATGTTTATTTTTAAGATTTCCATAACGCTCCTTAAAATCAACCCGGAGTATATCGCCAACCCGCAAGCCATTACGACCTGTTTTATCCATGTAGGTTGGGCCAATTCCTTTAAGGGTAGAACCTATCTTACTCTTACCTTTGGCTGCTTCTGATGCAGCATCAAGTTCACGATGCGATGGGAGGATTAGATGTGCTTTTTTTGATATTTTAAGTGTGTTTTGTAAATCCACTCCCATTTTTGATAAAGCCTCAATTTCTTCAGTAAAAATTATGGGATCGATAACAACTCCATTCCCAATAATATTTATAGTCCCTTTATGGAAGACTCCCGAAGGAATTGTATGTAATACATGCTTAATTTGATTAAACTCTAGAGAATGTCCTGCATTGGGGCCGCCTTGAAAACGAGCAATAACATCGTAATTGGAGGTTAATACATCCACAACTTTTCCTTTTCCTTCATCACCCCACTGAAGTCCTAGTAATACATCTGCTTTCATTTATGATTGTTTTAGAAATGTAAACTTATCCCAAAGATGATAGTTTTATAACCTTTTAAAGGTACATAAAAAATTATGTCTAGTCCATGGAAGTTATCAACATGGATGCCTTCTATCCAATTATCAAGCCATCTATTTCATAAAAAAACCGTGGCATTAAGGCAACGGTTTTGGTTTTATAACTATTTAAATGTTAGTTAAACTGTCAGTTCAAGTTCATTTATACAATCATTACATGTTCCGTAAAAGTAAAGGGAGTGATGAGAAATTCTGAAGTTCATTGTTCTCCCTGCAGTGTTTTTAATCTCTTGTACACGTGGATCGCAGAATTCAATTACCTTTCCACATCTTGTGCAGATTAAGTGATCGTGTTGTTTACATTCATAAGCTTTTTCGAACTGAGCGATGTTTTTACCAAATTGGTGTTTAACTACCAGACCACAATCAAGTAATAGTTCAATAGTGTTATATAGTGTAGCACGGCTAACTCTGTATTTCTTATTCTTCATGAAGATATAAAGGGTCTCAATATCAAAATGCCCTTCGTGAGTATAAATTTCCTCTAGGATAGAAAAACGCTCAGGTGTTTTTCTATGACCCTTGCGCTCGAGGTAATCGATAAAAAGTTTTTTAACGGTATCTTTGGTGCTTATGCAAGTCATATTTATCTTATTTGTATAAGTTTTGCGTAAAGATATTATCAAATTTAAGAAATCTCTATTCTATATAATTGAATTAACAAGTTTAAAGTGAAAAGGTTTAATCATCAAACTTTTCGACTCTTTTTACAGAATCAATACCTTTAATTTTCATTACGTTCATTCCTAGGTTGTTTAAGTCGCTGATATTGTGAACATATAAATCGATTGTACTATCGAAGATACCATCGTGACTATCTATATGCAACTTTCGAATATTGACACGTAGCTCATCGGATATAACTTTAACTAGCTCACTTAGAATGCCAATCCTATCCATTCCACGAACCTCAATTCGGGCGAGGAACGAAAGAACCTTGTGTGTAGTCCACTTTGCAGAAACAATTCTATCGCCATGCTGTGACATTAATCGAATTGCCTCAACACAGGTGGCCTTGTGAATGATTACATTTTCTTCGGGAGTAATAAAACCGATTACTTCATCTCCAGGAATAGGGTTGCAACATTTAGCAACGATATACGAAGGGGGATCTTCGTCTTGTGTCTCTCTTAGAAGATACGGTGTTTTTACATCAATTTTCGGATTAGTTACCCAATCCTCATTTTCATCATCTTCGTCATTGTCTATCTCTTTTTTTCGTAAGGAGTTAATTGATAGTTGTAGACCCCAATATTTTATCCATTTACTTTTGGTATTCTTTTTTAAGATCTTTTTAAGATCGTCAAGTGATATAAGGTTTGATCCTATTTTACTATATAGTTCATCTTTAGAAAGACAATCGTAAGCTGGAAGGATTTTTTTGAAAACACGAGATGAAGGGGTTATCCCCAGTTCAGCAAGTTTTTTTTCTATAAGATTTTGCCCCTTTTCAATTCTATTTTTGGTTTCGGCTTTGAGGGTAGCCTTAATTGCTAGTTTTGCCTTGGCTGTAATTACGTAATTTAATGATTCCCAAGATGGTTTTTGCGTAGTAGCTGTAATTATTTCAACTTGATCCCCGCTATTTAGAACATAACTAAGGGGAACCAGTTTGTGATTTACCTTTGCACCAATGGCTTTATTTCCAATTTCAGAATGTATTTCGTAGGCTAAATCGAGGGTGGTAGCACCTTTGGGAAGTGTTTTGGTATCACCTTTGGGGGTAAAAACAACAATTTCAGATGAGAATAGATTAAGTTTGAATTCATCGAGAAATTCTAAGGCATCGGATTGTGGATTATCAAGCATTTCACGAATTCGCTTGATCCATTTATCGAGTTCATTTTCTTGATTGGTAGCATCTACGTCCTTGTACTTCCAGTGAGCTGCAAATCCTCGTTCAGCGATATCATCCATTCTTTGGGTTCGTATTTGAACTTCGACCCATTGCCCATTTGGTCCCATAACAGTACAGTGTAATGCTTCGTAACCATTTGCTTTTGGGGTGCTAACCCAATCTCGTATACGATCAGGTTTGGGCTTGTATATGTCTGTAACTAGCGAATATATATGCCAGCATTGGGTTTTCTCAGGAATGTTAGTGAGAGGTTTAAAAATTATGCGAATAGCCAAAAGATCATAAATATCCTCGAAGGTAACATTCTTTGATTGTATTTTTTTCCAAACAGAGTAAATCGATTTTGGGCGACCAGTTATTTCATAATCAATGTTATTCTCATCTAGTTTATTAATTATTGGAATCGAAAAGTTGTCGATTAGTTGCATTCTCCTTTTCTCGCTATCGGCAACTCTTGTTTGAATCTCTTCGAAAACTTGTGGAAATCGATATTTTAAACTTAGATCTTCGAGTTCGGTTTTTATTGCGTAGAGGCCTAATCTATGCGCTAATGGAGCATATAAATAGATTGTTTCACCAGCAATTTTCATTTGCTTATTAGGCTGCAAGGAATCGAGTGTTCGCATGTTGTGCAGCCTGTCGGCGAGTTTAATAAGAATAACTCGGATATCTTCTGCGATGGTCAGCAACATTTTTCGGAAATTCTCCGCTTGCAATGATGAGTTTGCATCAAAAACCCCCGATATTTTAGTAAGTCCATCGATGATCGAAGCAATTTTAGGTCCGAATAGCCGATTCATATCTTCGACCGTATAATCCGTATCTTCAACTACGTCGTGAAGTAGAGCACACGCGATAGATTTAGCCCCCAAGCCAATTTCTTGAGTAACAATTTTTGCCACAGAAATAGGGTGAATAATATAAGGTTCTCCAGATTTTCTTCGAACACCTTTATGTGCTTCGTTGGCAAGATTAAATGCTTTTAGGATTAACGCCTTGTCCTCTTCAGTGTTGCAACGGGTGCAATTATTAAGAAGGTCTTCGAAGTGTTCCTGAATATTTTTTTTTTCTTCTTCGGTTTGAAGGTTCATATTGTAAATAATCAACTTATTTTATTGTTTCAATAGACATTGTAAAATATTTCAACAAATCTTTTCAAATTCAAAAAAATGTAAGATCCAGTTATTTTTTATAAAACAGGAAAAATCTCTTTTGAATAATTAAAGATGTAAAAGTAGCTAAAAATGAGCTGTTGGAGTAATTGTGATATTTACTTTTTGAGGTTAACGAATACTTAAAGCCTATTAATGATAGATTACAGTAACATTACCTGTTTTAACAAGATCTTTGTTCCCTGATGTGCTAATTACAAGCCTATACACATAAGTACCTTCATTAGCCAGCCTACCGCCAGCCATACTTCCATTCCAACCAATATTTCTGCCTTCAAAAATTAAATTACCCCAACGATTATATATGCTAAGGGAATAATCGGCTTTAAACGTTATGATAGGTATTAGAATATTACGGGCATTACCATTATTTACATAAGTGTCATTAGGTATTATTGCATCTGGCATTACTACTCCAGGAACTACTTCGGTGCATTGAATTCTAGATTTGCTAAGCATGACTAACGATCCGCTTAAATCTCTTTCAGATCCTTCAATTTGGTAGCAAAATTTAACCGAATAGCCTTGACCTTCGAAAATCTTAACATCATCAGTTATTTCGAGTTGATCTGTTTCAGGCAGGTAAACTGGAGGCATTGCAATATCTGCATAAGCATATCGGGTTATTCTATATCTTGCATAGTTATTTTTGTGCTCAGCGAGTGAAGTATCAATGTAAAGTTTTTCCCATTCAATGTGATTTGATAAACCTCGATTATGTACTTTGGGAATAATAGTATTGGCTAGATTAGTTTTCTTTACAACCTGATTACAAGTATTTAAGGCATCAGTTTTATAGAAGAATGGGCGTGTTCGAGCAGTCCAGCTATCTAAAGTATCACCAAAATAGTTAATTCTAGGATCATAAAATTCATCAAGCATTTTTTTACTAAAAATACTCTTAATTGAATCGGATTGCTCCCACCTCATAACTTGGAAACGTTTAATTTCAGTGGCTTGGTCGATTTGAAAATAGATATTAACTTTTTTATCCTCAGCAATAATTGAATCAACCGACATACTATTAGGACGGATAGGCATATCGGTGAACCTATGATAGAGGCTGGAATACGTAGTAAAAGGTTTATCGACTCTTCTGGCCGTAAGATAAAAGTAGTAATCCCTGTTCTCAATTACGTTTTTCAAACTGTACTGATTGGTGAATTTGTAAATTGAGTCTTTAAATGTAAAAGAATTCAAAGCAGGTGTATTACTAACATATAAATAGTAATAAGCGTAAGTACTATCATTTTTCCATCCTTCATACAAATTCCAAGTAAGATCAATTTTGGAGTAACAACTGTCGTATTTGGATGTAATAAAGATATTAGAATGTGCAGTCCATAGCGGACTTGTTTGCGTTGTCCCCAATGTCGCAACGTTGTATGTTTCTTTGCTTAGGTTACAATTGGCTGTTATATCAGTATAGGAAAAAACATTGGCTGCAACAGTATCGATAGAACAATTATTACCAACGCAGCTACCCGAGGTTTGTTTTCTGTAAATAATATAACCTATAGTTGGTTCACATAACGGATCGAACTGTTCTTTTGACCAGTAGATTGTTGGATGCCCTGTGCTTAGATCGTTTGTTATATATTTTATAGTGGGATGATTTGGTTTTTTTGTTTGAGCTAAAGAATCCAAACTGAAAAGCAGAATAACAAATATTATTATTGAGTAACTTATAGTATTATAAGATGACATAATATGATTACCCTTTAGTTTAATTTCTTTTCAACCTCAGAAAGAATGGCAATGATCTAAATTTATCATTGGGGAGTTCATTTAACGCTATATCCCAAACGATACTTTCGTCAAGGCTATGGTAGGAATGAGTAATTATGTTTCGCATCCTATACATGTCCATCCAATCAATGCTTGGGAATTTGCTTTTTAGTTTTTGGCTTAACTTATCGGCAGATTCTCCAATACTCATGAGTTTAACTATAATAGAATCAAATTTTTCCTCGTTTTGAGCAAACTCCTCAATTGAGGTTACGCTTTTCAGGCTATTTTCTATTTTTTCAATAGCCCAGATAATGTTATTAAGATTTGCTATGTCGTTTTGTTTAAACATAAAGCGCCTCCTTATCTATTATATTCTTAAAAGCTGGTAAAACTTTTCTAATGTCAACATTTTTATTAAGATGGCTTGATAAATCATTCTGGAGGTTGTAATATATTTTAAATATTCGATGGTTTTTTGCTTCTGGAAGGAAATAGACTATCAAATCCACATCGCTATTGCTATCATAGTCTCCCCTGGCATAAGAACCTATGATGGCCATCCTATCCACGAAATGTTTTTCTCGGAAGCAGGATTTGTTTTCAGATAGATATTTTATCAGCCCCTCTTTTTTCAGCATGAATACTAGATTTTTCCTTTTGTTAATCAGTATTTATTCTGTTACAAATTTACTAATTAATCCGAGATCAACTTTGGATTATAATGATTCGCTAATAATTGTGGTTTCAAATATTACTTACTGACCCTGCAACGCACTCAATCAAATCATCTTCACGAAGATAGCTATTTGCTAGTTTCATTAATTGTTCTGGCGTAATTGTTTTTATAGTATGTATTGTGTTTTCAAAGAAAGTGTAATCTAAGTTGTTGAATTCGAATAAACTTATTAAGGTATCAGCAATTGTAAAAGCGCCGTCAAAAGATCGGAGCAGTTCTCCCAAAAGGTAATTTCTAACTAAATCAAGTTCATCGTTACTTACCAGCTCATTTCTTAAACGGGAAATCTCAAAATATATTTCTTTAATAGCTGGGGAAGTGTACTCAGCCCCAACCTCTGTTCCGATTACAAATACACAAAACTCTCTGAGAGTTAATATTGTAGAGGAGATTCCATAGGTGTAGCCTTTATCTTCTCGAATATTCTTCATTAACCTTGATCCAAAATACCCACCAAGCAGAGTATTTAATATTACTAATGCGGAATAATCGGGATGTTTGCGATCAACGAGTATTCTTCCTATTCGAATGGCCGATTGTAAAGCATCTTCTTTATGTGAAAAATGTTTCCTTTGTTTTGGTATCGTTATTTTGGGTAAGATTTCAAGATTTGTTAGTTCGTTACCCCATTTTTCTTTCCCAAAATGATTAATAACATCATTAATTTCAGTTTTCCCAACTTTTCCCGATAATACTATTGTGCAAAGATTAGATGTGAGGTGACTTTGATGGAAATTTACCAAATCGGAGCGTTGTATATTCAAATAATCTTGGGGTTCAGCAAAAAATCCGTATGGATGGTTGAATCCAAATAACCCTTTAAAAAAATCTTGTCTTGATAGTGTAGTTACTTTCTCTAGTTCAACTATTAACGATTGTTTCCCTTTAATTCTATAGGTCTCAACCTCTTTTTCGGGGAATATAGGACTTTTAATAACCTGTTCAAGTAAATCAAGAGATTCGTTTAGGAATTTACCAAGAGAGAACATGGAAATTTTACCAAAATCCCTATCGCTATTTTGTTCGCAAAAACTACCATAAAAATCAAATTTTTCGGCAATTTGGTGTGATGTTAGATTTTTGGTACCTTCTGTTAGTAAAGATATTGCAGCTCTGGATTCTGCAGGTTTGCTTTGATATCTTGAACCTGCCGAAAAGTGTAAATCAATTTTGCAAACATCCTCAGAGCCTACATTTATTGAAAGCAAGCGGATACCATTTGGAAGAATAATTTCATCCGCTTTTGTTACTACTATTTTATCGGGAATTTGCCTTATTGGGGCTATTTTTCTATTTAACATTTGCTTGTTGTTGAAAAATCAATCTATACTAAAAGGCGATTTTACTTTTTTGCTTTATAGAATAATGTTGAGCAATTATTATCTGAAAATAGGGTTGAAGCAACTTCTTTAATTTTCTCTTGGGTTACTTCTCGATATTTTTCTACTTCAAGATTAATATCCTCGGCTTTTCCTAAAAGTTCGTGAAAAGCAAGGTTCATAGCTTTTTCTAGTGGGTTAACTTCACCAAACTTATAATTTGATTCGAATTGATTCTTAACCTTTTCCAGTTCGTAATTGTCAAACGATTTGTTTTTAATTTGATCCAATTCTTCGTTTATTGTAGACTCAGCAACTTGGAAGGAGGTTTTTTCATAAAGTCTTCCTGTTATAACAAAAAGACCTTCGTCAATATCTCCTGTGATATATGCATTAATTTCGCTAAAGATATTTTGTTCCTGAACTAGTTTATTGTAAAGCCTGGACGATTTTCCATTTGATAGAATGTCCGAAATTAAATCGGTAGTGTGAAAATCGGCATGTTTACGATCACACATATGATAAACTTTAAAGATAGAGTCAAAAGGAACATCTCGCTCAACCTCAAGTATTCTCGGCTCAGTTTGCCTAGGTTCTTTAGGTATTTGGCGTATTGGAATGGGCCTTTTTTCAATTTCACCAAACCATTTTTTCGAATATTCAAGAATTTCCTTAGTTGTTACAGGTCCAGTAATGGTAAGAATAGCATTATTTGGCGCATAATGCTTATAAAAGAAATCTTTAACATCGGTGAGAGTTGCATTTTTAATATGTTGTGGTTCAATCCCAATGGTTGGCCATTTGTATGGGTGAACCTTGTAAGCCAATGGTCTAAGTAAATGCCATACATCTCCGTAAGGTTTATTGAGGTAGCGTTGATTGAACTCTTCTAAAACCACATTCTTTTGAACAGAAAGACTTTTCCTGGAAAATGCTAGGTTCAGCATCCTATCACTCTCAAGCCAAAAGGCGGTTTCTAGGTTCTCTTTTGGTATGGTTATATAGTAATTTGTGAAATCGTTATTGGTAAATGCGTTGTTCTCGCCTCCTGTTCTTTCAAGAGGATCATCAAATTTTGGAATATTAATTGAGCCTCCAAACATTAAGTGTTCAAAAAGATGTGCAAATCCTGTGTGTTCAGGATCCTCGTCCTTTGAACCTACATTGTAAAGTAGGTTGAACGATACAATAGGTGTGCTATTATCGTTGTGAACAACAACTCGTAAGCCATTCTCAAGACAAAACTTTTCAACTTCAACCATTCTTTGAGTTTGCTACTTAATTAAAAGTTAGAAATAGTAATTGCTATTATAGAGAAAAATGTGGATGAATAATAAGAGAACCAAATATATAACACTATCAAACAATAATGGTTCAAATATAGTTGTTTTGCTCTGTTTCTAATAAATATATCAACTATTATTGATAGTTCAAACAAACAAATTGATGTTTTTAATTTTGTATTTATCAGCGTTAAATAAATTAGTCGTAATTTTGAGGCGCAGATCCTTTCTCAATGAGATATATTCATAATCTTTCCCATAAACTATTAATTTTTAGTCGCTTTCTTGGTCAAAGGCGATTGATACTTCTGTTGAGTTTTATTGTTGGTATCTTTAGCGGTTTGGCCGCCGTTTTGCTAAAAAACACTGTCCATTTTCTAATTAATCTGCTTCAAAAAATTATTAACGAAGGTTCATTCAACTTACTTTTTTTGGCTTTGCCGGGTATTGGAATAATTCTCACGATCATGTACGTTAAGTACTTTGTTAAGGATAATATTGGACATGGAGTTTCTAAGGTTCTTTTTTCGATATCAAAATTAGGCAGTAAAATTAAACGACATAACACCTATAGTTCAATTGTAGGAAGCACAATAACCATTGGATTTGGGGGCTCAGTTGGAGCAGAAGCTCCGATTGTACTAACAGGTTCAGCAATAGGATCGAATATTGGACAATTTTTCCGGGTGAACTACAGAACGCTAACCCTTTTAGTGGGTTGCGGGGCAGCAGGTGCAGTTGCAGCTATTTTTAAAGCTCCCCTTGCAGGATTGGTGTTTACTTTAGAGGTTCTAATGCTCGATTTAACAATGTCCTCAATTGTTCCTCTTTTGATATCGGCGGTTTCTGCGGCTTCTGTATCTTTCTTTTTGTTGGGTCGAGGTGTAGTTTTTGATTACCAAGTGGTACGACCTTTTTACTTGCACAATATCCCTTGGTTTATTGTTTTAGGTCTATTTTGCGGATTAGTTTCTGCTTATTTCATCCGTTTTTCTATAAAAGTTGAGAGTAGCTATTCAAAAATACTCAATCCCTACAAAAAATGGATAATAGGTAGTTTGGTTCTTGGCACTCTCATTTTTGTTTTCCCTCCCCTTTATGGTGAGGGATATAAAACCCTTCAGTTACTGCTAGATGGGCGTTCTTCTGAATTATTCAAAGGCAGCCCATTTGCTTCGTTTCAGAACGATTATTGGTTGTTACTCATTGCGTTGTTAATGCTTTTGGTAACCAAAGTAATAGCAACAGCATCAACAACAGGGGCTGGTGGGGTTGGGGGTACATTTGCACCAACCCTATTTATGGGAGGTGTTGCCGGATTCTTTGTTGCCAAGTTGATTAATCAATTCAGCTTTATTAACGTTTCTGAGAGTAACTTTGCATTGGTTGGTATGGCTGGCATGATGGCAGGTGTAATGCACGCCCCCCTTACTGCGGTTTTTCTTATTGCGGAGATAACAGGTGGTTATGCTCTCCTAATTCCATTAATGATTACATCAACGATATCCTTTATCACAATACTTTATTTTGAACCACATTCAATTTACTCAAAACAATTGGCTGCTAGGGGAGAGCTAATCACGCATCATAAAGATAAAGCAGTTCTAACCATTCTCCAGCTTAGTAATCTGGTTGAGACCGACTTAGCCATTGTAAATCCCAACGATACTCTTGGAAAGCTTATTAATGTTATAAGCAAATCGAAGCGAAATATCTTCCCAGTGCTTGATGATAATGGAAAATTCATGGGAATTATTCTGCTTGATGAGATTCGGGATATCATGTTCAATTCAGAACTTTATGATAGTACTTATGTTAGAGATTATATTTCAATTCCCCCAGCGTTTATCACTTTAAATGAGTCTATGGATAGTGTTATGCGAAAGTTTGAGGAAACAGATTCATGGAATTTACCTGTTTTAGATAAGGATAAATATGTGGGATTTGTGTCTAAATCCAAGATATTCTCAGCGTATAGAGATATTTTAGTTCAATTCTCTGAGGAGTAATCAATTTGTTATTTCTCGCAATGACGCTAAGTTCACAAAAAAAACTAAAGGACTCAACCAAAGAGTTCCGAACTCTTATCAAACTCAAAGCGATTTAATCTAATAACATCTAATGCTTATTTTGTTAAAACATTTCGCATTAAATTTTCAACATTTTGAGTCTCTTTGCGGCTTAGCGACTTTGCGTGAGGATTCTGAATTTCAAATCGAAATATTTTTTTTTCCCCGTTCAAAAGCCTTACTTTTGCGTTCAAATTAAAAAAATAACTCATGGTAAGAGATACTCAAATATTTGATCTGATTGAAAAGGAACGTCAACGTCAGATGCACGGTATAGAGCTAATAGCTTCCGAAAATTTTGTAAGCCCCCAAGTGCTTGAGGCAATGGGATCTGTCCTAACAAACAAATATGCTGAAGGTTACCCTGGTGCCAGATATTATGGTGGTTGCGAGATTGTTGACCAAACCGAACAAATTGCTATTGATAGGCTAAAAGAACTATTCGGTGCAGAATACGCCAACGTTCAGCCTCACTCAGGCGCACAGGCAAACATGGCTGTTTTTGTGGCTGTACTAAAACCTGGAGATACCTTCTTAGGCCTCGATTTATCGCACGGTGGTCACCTATCGCATGGTTCACCTGTAAACTTCTCGGGATTATGGTACAAGGCTGTATCCTATGGGGTTAAGGAGGATACTGGTCTTGTTGATTACGATATGATGGAGAAAATGGCCATTGAGCATAAGCCAAAGCTTATTGTTGGTGGTGCTTCAGCGTATTCCAGAGAATGGGACTACAAGCGCATGCGTGAGATTGCCGATAAGGTTGGCGCAATGTTGATGGTGGATATGGCTCACCCTGCTGGTTTAATTGCTGCAGGATTGCTTGATAACCCAGTTAAATACGCACACATTGTAACTTCTACAACCCACAAAACACTTCGTGGCCCTCGTGGTGGTATTATCCTAATGGGTAAAGATTTTCCAAATCCGTGGGGATTAACAACACCAAAAGGAGAAGTTAAGATGATGTCGCAGGTGCTGAATGGTAGTGTATTCCCAGGAATTCAGGGTGGCCCGCTTGAGCATGTTATTGCATCTAAAGCTGTTTCATTTGGTGAGGCTTTAAGACCTGAGTATAAGGAGTATCAAATGCAAGTAAAAAAGAATGCTGCTGCTTTGGCAAAAGCATTTATGGCAAAAGGTTACAAAGTAGTATCTGGTGGCACCGATAACCACTTGATGCTAATCGATCTTCGTACCAAATTCCCTGATATAACTGGCAAAAAGGCTGAAAATACCTTGGTTAAAGCCGATATCACCATTAACAAAAATATGGTACCATTCGATAGCCGTTCACCATTCCAAACCTCAGGTATTCGTGTTGGAACACCAGCAATTACAACCAGAGGTTTAAAAGAAAACCACATGGCAACGATTGTTGAACTAATTGATCGAGTAATCTCAAATTGCGATGATCAGAGGGTGATTGATGATGTTCGTGCTGATGTGAATAAGCTGATGATGGATTTTCCGCTTTTTGCTTGGTAAAAAAGTTAAGCCCCGACTTTTGGTCGGGGTTTTTTGTTACTGTTACAAATTGCAAGTCCATGTCAGCAGTTAATTTATTGCCTTTTCCTCAAGGCTCAGAAGAGGATATCTACGTTGGAGTTCACGTCAGCACCAAGAGCATTCCTTCCCATTAAAGGTTTATTAATGATCATTAATGAAGCATTCCTTGCCAGTAATGGAGCATTACTTCCCAGTAATGGAACAATCCTTGCCATTAATTGAGTGTTTCTCACCATTAAGAACTCATTAATAATCATTAGTTGGCTATTCCTACCCATTAAAGGTTCGTTAATAATCCCTAATAGGGTATTACTTATCATTAAAGGTTCATTAATAATCATTATTGGAGCATTCCTTATCATTAAAGATTTATTAATGGTAAGGAATGAGATATTACTTACCGCTAATTTTCTATTAATGGACATTACCTTTATAAGGTTAAATGATACGTTAAGTTAAATACTGATTAAGCCAAAAAAATTAAGCCGAAGATTAAGGCTGTTTCTGATTTCTCATCAAAATTAGGTATACTGATATAAAATTGAATGTTAAAACTGACTCTTTTAAAGGGTTTAATTGGTAATGAGTGCTTATAGCTAGCTTTACTGAAATCAGTTAAGGATAGTAACAATAGGCTTGCCGAGGCTTCAATAAAGATGGAGAAAGGGAACAATTTGGAAATTGTTAATGGGAGGTGCAAATAGATTTCTCAGGCGAAGCCTGAAATAATGATCTCAATAGAGCAGAGGTAGAATTGCTACCAGCATTCAATTTCTTAATTTTTCAATTGCAGAATCAAGTCGTTTTTCGTTGATTTTAGATGATAGTTCGTGCTGTGTTGCACAAAGAGAGTTGTACTCATTCAAAGACATTATTGCCACTCCATTATCCTTACCCCGATTAATAATCAAAGTTTCAGAATTTTTAGTGATCCTATCAAGGTAGTGCTTTATATTTTTTTTGAAAGCAGAAATTGTTACGGGTAACATAGCTTTAAGGCAATTTGATTTTTCAAGTAGAGTTATTTGTCTATTTCTTTTGGTCTGTTGGTTCTTTCTGAAACTTTACGAAACCAAAAACCTCAATATTTTCCTCATTTATACGAAACACAATTGTGTAGCTTTTAAAAATTAAATCTCTAATGGTTTCTTCTTCAAAACAGATTGATTTCCTGTATTGGTAGGGATTTGATTTCTTTGATTCTATTCAATAAATCGGATTTGAATTTTCTGGCTCTTGAAGGACTGTCAAGTGATATATACTCAATCTGGTTTTCTAGTCTATGTAAAAATGTATCCTTAAATACGATTTTCATTTTTTTTGATGATGTTTTCAAGCCTTTCTTCAGCCTCTTCCATTTCAACAAACTTGGCTTTACCGTTTAGTATTTCGTTTAGCTCACCAGCCAGATATTTTTGATTTTTTGTAAAATCATTAGTTTCAGGAATTACCTCAATTTCATCCTTATTGAATTTACTAAGAAGCCATATAAACTTATCGTAAATCCTATCATTTACTCTTAATCTCAGGGTATGCATAGCAATCTTCTTTTTTACAAAAATAAGTAAAAAGGGATAGCGTTTCCAAATTTCATCTACTACTGCAATATTATAATCCTGTCTTGGTCAGTTAGGTCTATTTGCCGAAGTTTTGAGAAAGATGGAGAATGGGAACAAGTAGATATTTTTCAGACGAAGACTGAAATAATAAAATCATCTTGGCAAATCCCAAAATTGACATTGAATTATAGCGGTGTGAAAGCCAATCTGATCGACTTTTACTACCTATCAACGCCCTCGATTAACCATAGAATTTTCTTCAATGTTTTTAAAATATTCACAAATATTACGAATAGAATTATTTAAAACGGAAGTTTCAATTTGTTCGTTTTTAGAATACTTCAATAATATTTCAAATGATGATTCAACTTTCTGTTCATAGAAAACAATATATAAGTCAATAAATTTTGATGTTAAACTTGGATTTATATTAATAGTTTTAATTAGTACTTTAAAATGCAAAATAGAGATAAGTAGTTCACTTTTATCTAATTCTGATTTAAGTAACTCCTTCAAAGAGTTTTTTTGTGTATAAAGTTTTGATTCAAAATGGACAATTAATTTATTTGTATCATCCTTCTTGCTTTTGTCAATTAAATAGTCAAAAAGAAAAAAACCTAAAATAATTAAACCAAGGTTAATCAATGCTTTATACCATTCTTCGGTGAAAACGGATAAATCAAATGATAATTTTTCAATCCAAAAAAATGGAATAAAAGATAGAACAATTATCAATATACAGGAACCCATGAGAATTTTCTTTTCCATAAAAATTATTTTTGCGAATTAACGACTGATAATTCAAAAAAAGATTTGATAGCGTTGATTTTATTCTCTAAAGTATTATTTCTAGTCAACAACTCAGAAGTATTTTTACTGTCACCTTTCAAATTTTTTACTTTTTCCTTAGCGATTAAAAGTATTTTTTCAGCAATAAACTGAGTAAATGATATTGGGTTTGACTTTATAATAAATTCATTTCTATACTTTTCATAACCAATTCTTGTGAAACCATTTATCATTTCCGATTCCTTTTTAAACAAATAGTCAATAAAAGCAATAATGGATTTATATCTTTCAATAAAACCACGTGTGTTAATGCAATCGGATATTGTGACATCAATATCATAGTCAATATCATCCTTCATGTATGACAAATATTCAAAATTTGATAGAAGATTTTCAAAATAGTAACGACCTGTCGGCTCGATAGAAATCTCTTTTATTTTTTCCAGACTTTGTTCATTGTCGATTGAGAAAAACTCTTCCGTATTAATAATTCTATAATTTATTAATGATAATATTGAATTGTTAAAACTTCTGAAAATACTAGGTTTATGCTCTTTCTTAAATAGGTTTATGTATTCATTTCTAAATAACCTGAGATCAACAGATTCATTTATAATTAAATAACTTAATATTTGAATCTTCATAAAAAGAGATGTGATAGTATGGTTCCTGCTTGCAAAAAGATTAATAATGAACTCTTCAGATCGTTCTGATTCTCTATTCCCTCCAAAATATGTATGGTAATTATTTGTTATTATTGATATAAAAAGAAGCCAGTCAGGTAAAACTGTTATGCTTTCATTAACAAATCTTAAAAAGATATTATTGTAGTTAACAAATCCAGTGCTATAATATTTGCGTAGTAATCTACCTAAATTACGAATGTCACCAGAAGAAATATTTGAGATAAATGAAAAATTTTCATTTTTCTCAATTAGTTCTGTCATTTTTATGTAAAACTCAATTGCTTTTGATTTATCTATTTGATTATCATCATATTTAATTACAATACCAGTGTTTTCATTTTTAAACTGGAGTATCCTTTGTTTTCTAGAGTTAATGTACAGTTCTAAAATAGGCTTTTTTAAATCCATTATTGTTGGACTAATAATTTCCATAAGATGGTTGTCGTTTTTAAATACTCCATGAAAAGTACTAGGACGAGCGGCAAAAATTACTTTAAAATCATATTTATGAGAAAGTTTATGCAACTCTTCCAGTATATCTTTATTCCATTGAATATCTATTCTATCTGCATCATCAATTATTATGACAGGAGTTTTATGCAATTCGTTAGATAAATATTTTAATGCATAAAATAAAATGTCGGATATAATTTTTTGATATGTAGCCCTAAGTTGCAAAATATTTTTATGGGCTAACAAAGGATTGTCTTTAAAAATCTTCGAATAATTTCCTACTTCCCTTTTGTAATCAACACAATCAGGAAAATCTACAATATAATCCCAAAATTTATCATTCTCTATATCAATTATTTCCTCACAAATTTTTTTCAACCTTGGCACAAGTAATTTCTCGTAGAAAAACGATTTTATACTAAAAGTTTCACCTTTTTGATTAATTTGTTCATTAATTTCTCTGTGTAAGGAAATGAAAATTGGATAAATATTTTTTGTTAGTTTTTCACTCTTTTGAATTAAATAAAAAAAGAAATATTGCAGTAGAGTTGTCTTTCCCCATCCAACTTTCCCCAGAATTATTAAAAGTTTAGAGTCAATTTTCATTAAATAATCAAGTAAATCTTTTTCTCGTGTGCAAATAACTAATTCTGTATCATTAAAATAGTCATAAACGGTTGAATTTTCGTCACGATTAATAATTATTCCAATATGAATATATGAATTTTGATAATATTCAATCTCTTTTGTGTTTAATGTATAGTGGAAGGAATCTGAATACTTTAAGTATTTCTCATCTATAGTCGGTGTAATTGATAGAATATTAAAAAAGAAATCTTGAATATGCTTTGACCAAAATGAGTTCTCAGATAAAGCATAATCATCTGCTATGTATCTTTTTGTCAACTTCATGTTTTAAATTTTATGATTAGCAATTGAAGGTAATGCGGCGTAAAAAAACTGAATTACTAAATTACCACAGGTTACGTAATATGGGTGGTGAAATTGCATATTGCTCCTAAGCCCTAACTTTTGTATTGTGTGCTTTATTTAGTCCCCGTTTTTTTATTTGTTTATATAGGAAATTGATTGTAATAACACTAACCTTATTAGGATTATTATCGTTATTTTTCATTCTATTATATTTGAAATTTCAATGTTCGTTAAAGAATTATTGGTTTTTTATTGGTTTGTTTGCAATAATGATTCTAGTTTCTAACAACTATTTTTTGTGATAAAGTTTACTTTATAAAACTAAACAATAATTTTCAAAATAACCAACATTATTTCAACAGTTTAGGTTGGCATAAAGAAATTAGTTATAAATCAACTGAAGTAGGTGACTAAAATATTACAAGGCAATAATTCGAATAGCAGAAGGTTATAAATGCCATAACCCCCTAAATTTTGTACCTTTGATTTTGTACTATTATTGCTAAACCCTTTGGTAAATCTGTATATTTAAAGAATTTATTTCCAAAAAAACTAAACCGATGACATCCTTCTATGTGGATTTAAACGAAGCATCAAGCAAGAAACCACGAATTCGAAGACTTTTGATATTCGGTGCAGCTATTTGTTTGGGATTTATGCTACTATCCCTTTCAATTTTTATGTTTTTTAGGAGTTCGTTGGAGTGGTTCTTTTTGGTAGCAGGGCTGTACCTTGCCCTTTACCTATACTATGCATGGGTAACCTATAAGACCTCGCTTTTTGTTAAGGCGGATAAGGTTTGTTTTGAATATAAGTTTGGCTCGTTAAAAGGCTCTAAAAGTGCTATTCTATGGGATGTTGTATCAAGGGTTAAGTTGGGGCCGGCTTACGTTGCATTCTATAAAAAATCAGGGAGGCGAAAGTTGGTTCAGCTTAACTGGTTACCCTATAGTAAAGTGGTTGAGATTAAAGAATCTCTAATTAAACTATGTGAGTTTAAAAATATCGAATACCAAAAGGTTGATTTAATTAAATATACCAAAAAGGTAAAAAAATTGAAATGATGGATTGGCTTATATATCTCTTAGTTGTTCTTGTTGGTTTTATTTCGGGTTTTATTAATACGCTTGCTGGCAGTGGTTCACTTCTAACTTTGCCATTGCTAATATTCATGGGTCTTCCAGTTACTGTTGCAAATGGAACAAATCGGATTGCAATTCTCCTCCAAAGCATTGTTGGGGTTAGAGAGTTTAAACAGAAAAAGGTTTTTGAATGGAAGGATGGTTTGTGGCTAACAATTCCCGCAACTATTGGGGCGTTATTCGGCTCAATCCTTGCCGTTGAATTGGATGAAAGGTTGATGAATAGAATAATTGGAGGATTACTAGTTGTAATGTTTTTTGTAATACTCTATAAACCTGAAAAATGGGTGAACGAGCAGGTTGGAGTTGCTAAGGCAAAACCTAACTTTTTACGATTTGTAATTTTTTTTGCAATAGGTTTTTATGGTGGATTTATACAGGCTGGCGTTGGCTTCTTTCTTCTGGCAGGCTTGGTTTTAGGTGCAGGATACGATTTGCTTAAGGCAAATGCCATTAAAGTTCTAATTGTGTTGGTTTATACCATTGTTGCATTAGCTGTTTTTATAATAAACAAACAGGTGGATTACTTTTTAGGAATTGTTCTTGGGGTTGGAAGTATGTTTGGTGCTTGGTTGGCAACGCATGTAGCTGTAACGAGGGGGATTGGCTTTATAAGATGGTTTTTGCTGGTTACGTTACTTGCGGTTGCAATAAAGATGTTGTTCTTTTAGTAATAAATCCTTAGTGGAGGGTGTCCGAAAAGTCAAAATTAGTTCACGCAAAGCCACAAAGAAAAAACGCTAAGAACGCAAAGTGTTGATATAATGAATAATATACTTAGCGAACTTTGCGAAAACTTGGCGATCTTTGCGTGAACCCCGAAGGACTCAACGAAGTTAAATATTTTTTAGACAGCCTCATTCTATAAACATTGGTCTGTTGAATATCTAAAAATATCAACATTTAAAACGAATTATAATAATCTACTTATTGAAGTTTAAAGATATAGGTAATAGTGCCTGTTTGGTACGCTGGAGCGTTTGGGCTAACATCAAATTTGGCTAATAGTGCTGCTTTTTCTGCGGCTTTAAGTAAATCGTTATCAAGGGTTGTAGATCCTTTAACTCCCGGAACTGCTTTGGTAACATTTCCCTGCTTATCCACTGTTACCTGAACAACAACAATTCCCTGTTTCTGCTTCAGATAATCAGGTCTTGGTAACTTTAAGGCACTTCTGCCACCAAGATTATAATTAATTCCTTTTCCATTGCCATCGCCAATACCGTTATTACCCGAAGCACCACCTACACGGTTTGTTGATTCTGGAGATCCCTCCAATGAGCCTTGGTTACCCTCTTTGCCAGTTATACCTTCGCCAGTTGTCCCCCCAGTAGAGGATTTACCTGGGAATAAAGCTTTCTTATTTACAGTTTGCTGTTTTACAGGTTCAGTGGTTTTAATCTCCTCGGTTTGTTTTTTAGTGGTAGTTTTTTCGGTTACCTTTTGTGGTGTATTTTTCTTGATCTCTTTTTTGGTAGTTTTCTTTTTTGCTTCAATGGTTGGAGCATCCTCAAAATCCTGAGTAAGGATTTTTTTCTCATCAATTCTAGGAGGTTTGGTATGGGATGGGAGCGAAATCATTACCGCATTTTCGTAGTTAACCATTGGTTCAATTTTACCAGAACCATCCTCGCTATTGCCAAAATTAATTAAAAGGCCTTCGTTGGCTTCATCGGGAAGGGATGCTGAAAAAGTTAGTAGCATTAGAAGAGCAATGGCAATAGAGTGTACTATAATTGTTCCAGCAAAACCTTGTAGTTTATTTGAGTTTCCAATCATAGTCTTAATTTTTAGAAAAGTGATGTTATTGAAATATTTCCGAAAATTAATAAAAAAACGTTTACCAAAGGTTTATTATTGTTTGGTTTAACACAAAATAGTAATAATTCAAACGGCCAATTATTCGGCAATAAAAAAATATCTCACGCAAAGTCGCAAAGAAGATAAGATAGATTAGAAGCACAGTTAAAATTAACTGAAATATCATGATTAGATTATACAAACTGAAGATATGGTTTGTACGCAAAGAGAAAAATCTTTAGATTTTTCTTTCTTTGCGTGCATTGCGACTTTGCGTGAACCCAACAGAACTCAACGGAATTAAACTTTAAGGATTACAATAACTTGTAATCCTTACTTTCAAAGAAAATAATTGATGAAATATAAAACTGAGTAGTTACAATCTCTGAAATGAAACTGTATCAACGGTTTTTGTTGAATCCTTTTGGTCTTGAGGTTGTTGTATCTCCTTTAGCGGAATAACAACGGGTTCCTGATTAAAAGTATTTTTTATTCTATGAAGAAGATCATTTAAATTGTTGAACTCCTCCTTATACATAATCCCAGCCCCAGTAGTATAGGTTTGGGCTGTGGTATTTGTTATTAGCTCATCATTTGAACGGGCAAAAGCTTTAAAGCGTAGTTTTCCTGTTTTATTAAGTTTGATATCGAGGTTAAAGTCACCAGCAATTGGGTTTGTATTATTTCTGGCGCCCATATTTACGTTACCATTTATCGAAACCCTATCATCAAGAATCTGAGTGGAAACGGCAAGCTCATACTCATCGGAACTTAGGTTGTTTGTGGTTGATCCAGGTCTATAATTCAAACCAATATCAAATGTTTTGCTCCATTGAGAAATCCAGTTACTTAGCTGATTCGAAAGCATTTCACTAACAGTGTTGGAAACGCCTGTGCCAATCCCTGTATTGCTGGTATTGCTATTTCGATCCTGCGAAGGTGCTATAAAGCTGTTAATTACAAGCAACGAAAGGAATTGCCTGTTGATATTATCCTCGGTATTCAGAGCACTTTCAACAAGACCTTTGGTTTCATTATCGGCATTTGGTACATCGATGTTGAACTTTATACCTGGAGCCATTAGTTTTTGTGTAAGCAGTATTTGGCAATTAACGGGAACTCTTGCATCGTATTTTCCAGTGTTTTCCGACTCAATTAAAAGATTTTTCAAAGGAGTCCTGACCTGATATATTGCCTTGATATTCATTGTAGCATCGGTAGGGTCACCATTCCACGAAAGGGAGCTTCCTCCATCTATTTTAAACTTCTTGTTTATCACCCCTTTAAGGGTAAAAAGATAATCTCCTTTTTCGATTATATAATCTCCAAAGATTTTGAATATACTTTCGTTCGGATTTACGTCCATCTTTAGATTTCCCGAGCCATTTGCTTTAATAATATCACCAAGTTTTTTATCAATAATAATCTGAACCTCAGCCTCTGGGGTAATTTGAAGGTCAAAGGTTAAATTCATCTTTGTACCGCTTTCAGTTTTGATTGGAGTAGCCTCTTCAATAAAAATATCATCGGGGTTATTATTGGCGAATGTGATGAAATTATTTTCGGCTACCTCTCCATTGTTTGAGAGGGGAAGGAATAGAATGGTTTTATTATCAGTCCGAACAGCAATGTTCATGTTTATATCATCTGGTTTTCCTGTAATAGCAACCAAACCAGTTGCGTAAACAGTTCCGTAGAACAGCTCATTGTCCCTTTCGGTTGTGTTAATACATTGAAAATTAGATGGGTTGATGTTTAAGTATAGGTTAAAGTCCTTAAAATATTTGGTGCTTATACTTCCGTTTACGGTTGCTTTGTGTTTGTTAACATCAACTATTTTGAATTCTTTGAATACAATATTGCTGTTCTCTAAGGCTATATGATCGTCAATGGAGTAGGGGGCTTTCATGAAATCGACGGTTAGCTTTCCCTTATCAATATTCAGAATTCCATTGAGTAATGGTTTACCGGTTGTGCCTGTAAGCCTTAAATTCCCTTTTAATGCCCCTGATATTCCAGAAACTACGCCATTGAGCATTGGTTGAAAGTGGGCTAATAAAATCTTAGAAATATTAATTTGAAAATCTAATTTATTAGTTTCGGTATATATATTTCCTTTGGTTTCAAAGGTTAATGTATCATTTTTAAAATTATCGAGTTTTATTGATAATCTTTTCTCGTCATTAAACCATGTGCTTGAGAATTTGACATCGCCAACCAACCGTTTGTTAACCACAAATTTGTTTAAGCCGATATCGGCAAAGAGGGTAGGATTTGAGTATATTCCAGTTACGTTGGCAAATCCATTGATACGCCCTCCGAGATCATATCCAATACTCTTTGTGTAGAAGTTAAAGTTTGAAATATCAATATTTTGTAGATTTACTTGAACCGAATCTAATGGATTATTGGATACATTGCCGGTTATGGAGAATGATTGGTTTTGGTTGTGTATGTTAAATTGATTAATAGCAATATGCGATGAATCGATATTTACTGAGCTAGGTGTGATGCTCCATATCGAATCGTTTATTATAAATTCCGATGATTTTATGTTGATTTTTGCAATAGACCTTTTTGTTGTGTCGGATTGGTTGAAATCGGCAATAGCTTTAATTGAACCCTTGTTTATTGGAGTTTGCTTATTGTCCCATCCAAAGGTAAAATCGAGTTTATTTAGCTTGGTTAATGATGATAGGCTTATATTACGAATAATTGATCCGCCGAGGTTTATGTAAGGGACGGTAATACTTGCATCGAAAAGGCTATCCTTGGTTTGACCATCAATTGAAATATCTTTGAATGTGTTTGTTCCAATTGACATTTCGGGAACCTTCACTTTTAGGGTTAACGTTTTATAATCGGGGTTAAAGATTCCGAAGATACTTGTGTTTTCCGCTATTCGAAAATTTGGCGCAAGAACATCGGTGAGTTTCTTGGTTTTTTTAAGCCTGAACTTTATGATGTAATCGTTATATTCTGGATTACCTACAGTTGCCGTAACAGTTTCTTTCTGATCCCCTTTTAAAGCTGGAACATACTTAAAGAGTAGGTTTTGGAGATTATCAAGAATGTTAGCATAATTGTACTTACTTCTTAGCTCACCTTCGGCAAATTCCGATTGGAGTGATATTACCTTACTATCCTTATTATTATCAGCATTAATAGTAATATCGGATAGTTTAAATTCTCCGTTTTGATTTCGATAGGATGAGTTAATCACCTTTATTTCCCCTTTGCTATTATCAAGGTTATTGCCAGATATTTTTGCTGTAAAGAGGAATGATGCTTGGGAGATTGAGTCGGCTTTATTAATGTTAAGTTTTACGAAATCTATCTTTGGAACAAGAGCCGAGAAGTCGAATACAGGAATGGTATCGGAAAAATCAACCTTACCAAGAAAATTCAACTTGCAATTTGGGTCGTTGAGGGCAATGGAACCAATATATGTGTTGTTTGTTAATGTACCGCTTACTTTAATATTTGAGAAGTTGTAGTTATTGGCTTCAAGTTGACTTATTGTAGCATCGGTGTAGGCATTAATTTGGGCTTTTTTATCGGATGTGCCTTTTAGCTTTGCATTCAGGCTGATTTTTCCTAATGTACTAGTACCTGCAATTTTCCCTAAATCGAGGTTAATTGTAGAAACATTACCATTAAACTCTGTGTTTTGAGTCCCATCGGGCTTTATGGAGAGGTCAAGTGATAGTTTGCCAACCGCTGAGGTTAGACTACCATATGCAACGAAATCATTGATAAAACCTGTAAAATTACCTTTGTAAGATATTTTCTTTAGCTCATTCAAATTCGATGGAAGTTCAATTATCGGCTGATTTGTACTGGTCATCTTAAAACTTTCAATATCCTTTGATGAAGTTGAGAATTCTTTAACATCAATAATCATCATGGTTTGTTCGATGTTTGGCAAACCAGATAGATGAAAGTTGGTTGCCAATCGGGTTTGAATCCCGGTAGTAATGACGATATTTTTACCTCTTATATCACTCAACGGCCCTTTCATTGACCCGTTTAGTACTGCCGTAAAACCATAATCTTTAAGGGAAGGGATAATGTATGATAGCGTTTTTGAATCAACCAAAGAATTTTCAAACTGCATGTCAAGTTTAACATCCTGAATGAAACTACTCATCTTATCCATACCATCAAAGCTCATGTGAAGATATGGCATTTGGAGATTTGAGCCCTCGGCTTTAATTCTAAGCTTATCGAAAAAAAGGTGCTTATTACACATGCTGAATTCTGTTCTAAACTTTTCTGCACTAAAACCACTTTTTTCAATAAAACTCATACTGTTAATTAAAATGGATACAGTATCACTGTTTATTGCAAAATCTTTGGCATCAATATTTAGATTTTTTAAGTCAAGGTCTTCGAAGTTTATTCCAAAATCAAGTTTTTCGGGTTTATATGATGCTAGCCTAAACCTACTATTCTCAATACTTATATTGTTAATTTCAAAACCAAAAGGTTTTCCTTCTTGTTTGGTAGTCTTTGTTGTATCAGGTGGAGATATCTTATTAAGGAAATCATCAAGATTCATTACACCTAATGAATCGGTTTTGAAGTTAATTAGGGCATTGTTGAGTAAAACGGAGTTGATGTTAAGAGAATTTTGTTCTCGGTTAAACCACTGTAACGATACCTTTAAGGATTTTGCCGAAATGAGAGTGTCGTTATTTAAATCTTTAATCAGAACATCTTTAAGTAAAACTTTGTTAAATAGACGGAAGTCAACCTTGCCAATAGAAATATTGGTGTGTAATTTTTCCTGAAGTATACTGGTTGCTTGCGATACAAGATAGGTTTGAACCTGGCTATTTTGAATTATAAGCCAGATGAAAATTATAATAGAGAGTATGATGCTAACTCCCCAAACAAATATTCTAACTAATTTTTTGATACTTTTGTTGGTTTAAAAGCCGTTTTTACATAAAGTATGCCCGAAAAGTACAAAAAAAAGTAAATTTAACTTAATAAGTCGGTGCTATTATCAATTTCTTTTGTTAAGTATAAAAAAAATAACGATGAGTGTAGTAATTCTTGGGATTGAGTCTTCGTGCGACGATACTTCTGCTGCCATAATTCGAGATGGATGTCTGCTTTCAAATCTGATTAGTAATCAGGATGTTCACATGGCATTTGGGGGCGTTGTTCCCGAGTTAGCATCTCGAGCTCATCAGGCTAATATCATTCCAGTAGTTGATAGGGCAATAAAGCAAGCAAATATTTCTAAAAGCGAGATTAGCGCTGTTGCATTTACCCGTGGCCCAGGTCTTCTAGGCTCATTGCTGGTTGGTTCATCATTTGCAAAGGGCTTTTCGCTTGCTCAAAATATTCCTTTAATTGGTATAAATCACTTACAAGGTCATATTTTGGCTCACTTTATTCAGGATAAAAGTATTTTAAAACATCCAACTTTTCCTTTTCTCTGTTTGCTCGTTTCTGGGGGGCACACGCAATTGGTAGTTGTGCGTGATTTCCTTGAGATGGAGATAATAGGGCAAACCATTGATGATGCTGCTGGTGAGGCGTTCGATAAATGTGCTAAAATTATGGGTTTGCCTTACCCCGGAGGTCCTGTTATTGATAAACTTGCGGCAATTGGCAATCCTACTGCATTTAAATTTGCAAAACCACTTCAAAAAGGACTTGACTTTAGTTTTAGCGGTCTTAAAACATCATTTCTTTACTTTTTACGAGATAGAATTGCAGAAAATCCCAATTTCATTGAAGAAAACAAAGCGGATTTGTGTGCCTCGTTACAGTTTACAATAATCTCAATTCTTTTGGAGAAAACGGAAAAGGCAGCCAAGGCAACTAAAATAAAGGAGATTGCTATTGCTGGAGGTGTTTCTGCAAATTCTGGATTGCGTGGTGCTCTTACACAACTTGGGGCTAAAAATGGATGGAATGTGTATATTCCTGAATTCAGATTTACTACAGATAATGCCGCCATGATTGCCATTGCTGGCTATTATAAATATCTAAAGGGGGAATTTTCTGGGCATGATGTTATGCCTTTAGCACGATTTCCATTGTAGATTGAGAAATAAAGGTTTAACACAAAGGCAAGGTAGTTTTAAAATGAGAATTGGACTTATAAACCCTAATAGAGAGATTAAGGAACCAGCGGTACACCTTGGTCTTGGATATATTGCCTCTTACGCATCACAGAGTTATAGTGATTTAAACTTTGAATTACTGGATACCCGTGTAGCCAAAACTCATGAGGTGAAAGATTTTCTGAATAAATCGTTTGATTTTATTGGAATTTCAGCAACAAGCCAAACCTTTCTTGAGGCGGTGGAACTTGCTCAGTCTTATCGTAACATATGGACAAAAACACCAATTGTAATTGGTGGTGCGCATTGTTCAACAGTCAAAGAAGAAGTGCTTCATGGTTTTCCGTTTGATTATGTAGTATATGGCGAGGGGGAGGTGACTTTTACCGAGTTGATAGGCTTTTTCAAGGGGGAGAAGAATTTATCGGAGATTAACGGGTTGATGTATCGTAACAGGGTAGGGGAGATTGTTGTAAATCCAGTAAGAGAATTGATAGCAGACTTAGATACTATCCCATTCCCAATGTATAGCCTTTTCAAAATGAGTCTATACGCACAGCATCGGATGATAACCACACGTGGTTGTCCACATAGGTGTGTTTTTTGTAACTCGCACTCTATTTGGACAAACAAGTACCGAAAGCGTTCTGCCGAAAATATAATAGCAGAGATAGAGCATCTATCTACTAATTATTCCATGAAATCCTTTTCTTTCAATGACGATAGTTTTAATATTGACCTTGATCGGGTTGAGAAAATATGTGATTATTTGATTGAAAAAAAGATAGGAATCATTTGGTCAACATCTGTTCGGATAGAAAGAATTTCTGAGGCTATAGCAAAGAAGATGAAACGTGCTGGCTGCTATAATGTTTGTATAGGCGTGGAATCGGCTAACAACGAGGTTTTAAAATTGATGTCAAAAAGCAATACTCGTGAGAAGATATACGATGGCATTCAAATCTTTCGTAATGCCGGAATTGATGTGATGGGGCAATTTATGATTGGAAATCCGGGAGATACTTTAAAAACTATTGAGGAATCGGTTGAGTATGCTAAAACATCAAACCTTAATGGGGTAGAATTCTACACTGCATTGCCATACAAGGATACACAATTATGGGAATATGCAAACACGCATGGTCGAATGCTTACCAATAAGCCTATATGGGAGTATCACACCATAAATCCTAGAATTGTATTTGATACGCCAGAATTTCCTTTTGAAGATCGGCTAAAAGCCGTTGAGTTGGTAACTCAGAATGGATTCTACCATGCTTTAAGTACTGATAAACGGAATTTACTTCTTGATTTAGGAAAGCATACCGCTAAACTGGCTCAGTCTATCTTTAAGGGAAAAATTGGCAACCATATCTATCTATTTCTTAGAAATGTTTATCGAAGATTTTTTAGGAATGGTACTAAAAATTGATTTTGACGATTTAACAATATGAGGAGAATATCAGTTTTCTGGAAGGGTTTTCGGTCATTGGCTCTAAAAGTTGGCTTGGATTGGTTTATCCTTGCTCTAATTTGTATGGTTATTATTGCCTCAGTATGGCCATCGCCAGGAATACAGAAAGGATATTTTTCACTCAGGAGCATTACAGGTTATGGAGTTTCGCTAATATTTTTCTTTTATGGATTACGATTAAGCCCGAAGAAACTTCGGGAGGGGCTTAGCAATTGGAGATTGCACACCGTAATACAGCTATCTACGTTTATTCTATTCCCCATCCTAATTCTGGTATTAAAAAGATATTTTGGATCCAATGGAAATGAACTTTTCTGGTTAGGAGCCTTTTACGTTGCAGCTTTACCCTCCACAGTATCCTCAGCAGTAGTAATGGTATCAATTGCTGGGGGTAATGTTCCGGCAGCAATTTTCAATGCAAGCATATCAAGCTTAATAGGCGTTTTCATTACTCCTCTATGGATGGGAATTGTACTTACCACAAGCGCACAGGGTTTTGATTTAGCTGACGTTATTATCAAGTTGATATTACAAATCCTAGGACCTGTAACGCTTGGTATACTCCTAAATTATAAACTTGGAGCATTTGCTGAAAAGCATCGTAAAAAAATGCGTTACTTCGATCAAAGTATAATCCTTCTTATTATCTATACCGCATTCTGTGAATCTTTCTCCAATAATATGTTCAGTGGGCACGGAGTATCTGATATTTTAATACTTGGAGTGTGCATGATGGCTCTCTTCTTTTTCGTTTATGGTATAATATTTTTAGTTAGCAAGTTCATGCATTTTAATCGAGAGAATAATATCACCGCTGTTTTCTGTGGTTCTAAAAAATCCCTTGTTCATGGAACGGCAATGTCAAAAGTACTTTTCCCAAATGCAGCAGCGGCAGGAATAATCCTACTCCCGTTAATGATATATCATGCTTTACAGCTAATGGTGGTGAGCATTATTGCTCAGAAAATGGCTAGGAAGGAGGGAATTGATAAGAGAGGTGAATGAAATTTGATAATTTGACACTGGAGACAACAAATGACCGACTGGAGTACAGCAATCTGCGAAACAAACGGAATTTACATACACTATACAAGAACCGGGGGAAACAAACAGCCTTTAATTTTGCTGCATGGGTTAATGACTAATGGCTTGTGCTGGATAGATTTGGCACATGCTCTGGAGAAAGAATATGACGTAATCATGCCGGATGCTAGGGGGCATGGTAAGTCGAGTGTACCAGATTATGGATACCGATATGATGACCATGCAAATGATGTTACTGGTTTGATAAATGCTTTAAGGCTTCCTCCTCCGATCCTGCTCGGACATTCCATGGGAGGGATGACTGCGGCCGTAGTGGCAAGTCGTAAACCAAATCTACTCCGTAGTCTAATCTTAGCGGATCCAACGTTCTTGAGTCCAAAAGTTCAACGCAAAGTTTGCGATAGCGATGTGGCAGATCAGCATCGGCGAATTCTCAAAATGTCATTGGAGGAGGTGGTGGCAGAAGCGCGGACAAGACACCCTAATCGGTCAACGGAGATACTTGAGCTATTCGCTTTAGCACGATTTCAAACCAGTATGAGTGCTTTCGATGTTCTTACGCCACCAAACCCCGATTATAGACAGTTAGTGAACGCAATCGATGTTCCAAGCCTCCTCGTACTTGGTGATAATGGTGTTGTTTCCTCTGCTGTTGCCGAAGAGTTACAACGTATTAACCCGAGATTTCAGATTGAACAAATCCGGGAAGCTGGTCATGTGGTACACTTAGATCAGCCAGAGCAATTTACGGCTATTGTCAAATCCTTTTTACGTTCAATTAGTACAGTGCTTTAACCATGGAGTAAAAAGAAATGGAATAAATAGTACAGGCGTGCAACATGCAGTCATAAAACATTGGGATTTAATTGGTTTGTCAGGCGTATTTTTCTTGCTGGTTGATAGGTTTGTAGTCCTGAAATTTTCAAAGTTTCATGCTGTTATATGTTGGTTATTATTTCCACAAAAAATAGTGATTAATGAAAAGTATTGAGTAATGATTTTACCAAAAGAGAGGGACCCACGATTTATAACCATAAGACGAGGAGGAGTGTTAACAGATTCGAATCATCATTTACTTGCTTTATGGGCCGCCACTTGTGCAGAACATGTACTGCACCTTTTTGAGCAAGTCAATACTAACGATAAGCGACCAAGACAGGCTATCGAATTAACACGGGCATGGGTGAATGGAGAGATACCAATGAAACAAGCCCACAATACTGCCCTTGCTTTAAATGCAGTTGCAAAGGGATTGCCCGATGCTGCTCGGTTTGCAGTATTGTCAGCAGGACAGGCTGTGGCAGTAGCTCACGTTGCAGCACACGAACTTGGTGCTGCTGCTTACGCAATTAAAGCTGTTAGAGCATCGGTTAAAGAAAATGAAAAGGATATAATGGGACAAAAAGAATGTCAATGGCAACGAGACCAACTTCCTGATGATATTCGAGAACTTGTTCTTGAAGACCAAAAATTAAGAAATCATATATGCTGGTATGTATTCAATTGATGGAATAGTTTTGATTCAATAAAACAATTTGCAAGAGAAAGATGCGATACGACAGTTGTACCAAAACTTTTACAAGACATTATGATAAAATAAGATATTATGATGTTGGTGATAAAACCCATTAATTGGATATTTTGATATCAAAACAAAGAATCGCTAATAATTGTTAGGCGTATTGTTTCGAGTTAGCAAATCTGAAAGGTAGACTAAGAAGTTTAGCAAATTTGAATATGCAAATTTTTAATGTAGGCTCAGATGCAATTAACATCTATTTGATAGATAGTGGCTCACATCGATTATTGATTGACTCTGGATTTCCTAATAAATTAAATGATTTAGGTCGCGAAATGCGTAAAACAGGATTTAAAATTCGTGATATAGACTACCTTATAGTTACACATTTTCATATAGACCATGCGGGTGCAATTCAAGAATTAAAAGAACAAGGAGTTAAATTTATTTTGTTCGATATACAGATTGGTCATATTGGTTCAATGGAAAGAATGGCTATAGGGAAATGGGAATATTTACAATTGAATATGAGAGATAATATCATCATGAGCATTGATAAATCAACAGATTTTCTAAATAAGATGGGATTACAAGCCCAGGTAATATCTACACCAGGACACTCAGATGATAGTATTACTTTGCTCTTTAATAGTGGCGAAGCATTTATTGGAGATTTATGTGCTGATTATTTGGCTGATGATAAGGATTCTATAAATTATAAAACTTGGATAAAACTTAAAGGCGCAAATGCAAGAATAATTTATCCGAGTCATGGAAAGGTTTATGAAATAAAAAGCACATATACCTAACATTCGCTATAAACAATGAGGGTATTAGGGATTTTTACCAATACCTGCCTGCTAAAGAAAAGGCATAAAGCGTACATTAACGTCAGTTCAATGTAAGGTGTCATTGGCTACGCCGAACTCGCAAACTCGGTTCTGAGCGGAGCGAAGGATCTAAAGACTAGATGTTTCACTCCGTTCAGCATGACAAGAAACAGTATGTTCTGGAAATTACAATCCCTTTCCTTAATAATGATGAGTTGTAAAATGAAACCTTTGTCATCCTGAGCGGAGCGAAGGATCTATCATTTCGATTTAAGAACAACTATCAACCATTTATGATGTCTGCTACTTACGTAATCAGCTTGTTTTCTTGATTCTTCTAAAATCAAAAATCGTTGATCCTTGTTCGATATTCAATTTGGATATAAAATTCTGACGTTAAGGGCAGACTCTCCCAATCCAAAATTTTCCTACATTTGTTTCCACTGAACCGAAAATGTACCCCATGACCATAAAGCTCACCCGCAAGCAGCGCATAAAAATCCGAAGCTCCGATGATGCCTTCAAAGTAATGCAGGAGATACTCCTCCGTGAGGAGAAGATAGATCAGTATAAGGAGCACTTCTGGGTAATGGGCCTTGCCCCGAGCACCCGCATACTCTACGTTGAGCTGGTTAGCTTGGGCTGCATAGCAAATACCTATGCTGAGCCCATAAACGTATTCCGCTTTGCGTTGACGAAGGGTTGCGTAAACGTAATCCTGATTCACAACCACCCCAGCGAGAGGCTCAAACCCTCCGAGAAGGACTTAGACCTCACCGACCACCTAATTCAGGTAGGGCGTATAATCAAGGTTGAGGTATTGGACCACCTCATAATCTCCACCAAATCCCACATGAGCTTTGCCGATACTGGTTTATTGGAGAAGCTGGCAGAGAGCCCCAAGTACGTACCCCCGTATGAGCTGGCTGAGCGAATCCGCGCCGAGGAGAAGCAGATTCGTGAGGAAGCCGTAAGGCTTGAAAGGGAAAGAATGGATAGAATCATAAAGGTTGCAAAAACAGTATGGACGAAATCAGGTATAAAAGAGGGCGTGGAAAAAGGAAAAAAGAGGGAAAAGATTGAGATTGCAAGAGGGATGAAAAAGGATAATGAGCCAATTGAAAAAATTATGAAATATACAGGGCTAACGAAAAAGGTGATAGAGAAGATAAAATAGAATTCACTCGAAGTATACATTAATTTTGTATGGTTTTATCATACAAAAAATGAAAAAAGGGTGGGGTTCATACATATAATTGGTCGCAAACATACAACGATAAACACATAGATACTAATGATAACAAAAATTGAAAAACTAATAGAAGAAATATACGATCTTCCTTACACAGGAGATGGATTTGAATTAATTGATAAATACTTGAAAAAGTTGAAAAACTTTGTTGAGAGTAATCATTTCCTAAAAGGCAAAGATTATTTATACAATATCGAAGAAATTAAGGAAATATCTAGAAAACTTTCAACATATAAAAGTGATGAAGACAGACTATTACAAAGGCAACTACAGAAAAAAATTGCTAATCTTGCAAGAACAATTTTAGATGAAAATAAAAAGATATTTATAGTTCATGGGCGCAATATAAATATGCGAGATAAAGTTTGCGCACTAATAGGGCGTCTTAAACTTGATTATGTTGTTTTAGAATCGGAACATAACTCTGGTGCAACAATTATTGAAAAATTTATTAGAAATGCTGAGGATTGTCGTTATGCAGTTGTTCTATTCTCTGCAGACGATGTTGGTAAACTAAATCAAAATGAATCAACTCTTAAAAGTAGAGTTCGACAAAATGTTATTTTAGAACTCGGTTATTTTTTAAGTAAAGTAGGTCGGAATAATATTGTAATTCTTCATGAAGTTGACCAAGATATTGAAAGACCAAGCGATTTTGACGGTATTGTCTATGAACCACTAGATGAGTATGGTGCATGGAAAGGAAAGTTAATTAAAGAATTGAAGGAAGCGAGTATTTATATAGACCAGAATCTTGCAGAACGAGTTTAACTGAACCTATTATGAATCCCAACGATCAGCAGCAATTTAATTGTATTTGGGTTGATGATGTTTTGGTGAGTTCAACGCTTTTTGCTTACTTTACTATCGTGGGACAAGAAAGCAGGTTTAAACGCCTAAACGCAACCAATTTGCGCAACGTCGACTACAACTATATCGAAAAACCCCATATTCAAAATGAAACTTAAAGTAATTGCATATTCCTATTTAGTACCATTGTTTTTTTTGACCCTCTTTGCGTTAAAAATTACCGTTCCAGACTTTATTTTAGTACGCTTCTTCAAAGCTAGTTTTTTAGGAGGATTTGCTTTAGGTTCATTAATTGTTCGGTTATGGGTTATCAGAAAATATCTAATATCTTTTACTCAAAACAATAATGAGATTAGTTTAATCTACGTGACATCTTTGGGTAGACAAAATCAGATTACTTTACTTTATGACAGTATAACAGAAATTAAAATTAAAAAACGAGATTGGTTAATCACTGAATTCTCTAAAGTAACCATTGTTTGTCAGGACAATGAATACTGTTTTGAAATTTTTAAAGAGAAGTTAATAATTAACTTTGAAGTTTTAATTCAAAAATCAAACTGAAATAAACTCGAAAACCCCGTTAAATCGAGGCTATAAAAACCAAAAATGATTGGGTTGGGCGGTTGGCTGCGCCGCCGTCCATCTATTATTACAGGCTTTGCCTGCACAAATACTCAAACAACAAAACCCTACTTTCGTAGAATTCATCATACCAATAACATTCAACCACTCTGTGGTTGTTTTTTTCTCACACCTTACCCCGCATTGCATACGGAACTATTCACCTTCAATCCCTTCGGGATTAAAAATAAAGAGTTTAACGGTATTATACAGTCAAACTATCCAATATCAAAGTCAACATAAACCCTGCCTGCATCAGATTGGTGGTGATGAAAGGTGTTTTTAAATCTTGGTATCCTTTTTTACCAAGTATCCCTTTTCCTACAACCATTAAAACGAGGAGCGATATTATAAGAATTATTACACCAGATATTTTGTGATGTGTGATACCAAAAAGAGGTATCAGCAGGGACGCAATGCAACTTGCAATCATCCAGATGTAGGAGATAAGAACTATTTTTCCGACGGCTAATTTTTGTGTGACTGATGCTAACCCAGCCTGCTCATACTCCTTCCCATATTTGCTGATGAGTAAGAAAAAATGAGGAATTTGCCAGAGAAACATGTAAAAAGCAATAAAATAATCCGAATGAATAGGAGAATGGTTTGTTGCTGCAATCGTCCCCATGAATAATGGTATAATCCCCGTTATTGTTCCTGCAAATACAGCCCAAACACTTATCTTCTTTAAAGGGGTATAAACCAAATTATACCATACGGCATTGAATAACCCAAGTGCTGCACACACAGGATTTATGAAAAACAGTATTAAAGTTCCTGAAAGCAGAAAAATTGAAGCCCATATACTGGCGTGAAGAACAGTCATTCTTCCAGAAGATAAAGGTCTGTCGTTAGTGCGTGGCATTAGAGAGTCAGTTCTACGCTCGATGATATGATTGACGGTTGATGCCCCAGCAGCCATGAGGAAAACACCAATCAATGTTAGAAAAAGGGTGGAGTCGATGATCCCTTTTGCAATAACATAGCCTGTTAGTGTAGTAAATGTAATGGATGCCGAAATAATCAGTTTTGCAAGCGATGAAATATCTTTTATATATTGATAAAAGAAAATGCTCCAAGAGCCTTTATTTTTGAAGTTCTGATTGTTTTTCAAAGTAAACGATAATAGATTTTATATCATCCTTCTTTATTGCTGTGCTATAGGCTCGCATCATTCCTGATTTAAAACCTTTTACAATCTGCTTGTCGGGTTCAAGAATCGATGTTCTTATGTAGGTTGAATCTGCAATTACAGTTTTCTCTTCACCATCTTCAATTACTACTCGCTTTGAACCATATAACCCTTTAAAAGTGGGTCCAACTAGGGGTGAGCCATCCAATGAATGACATCCTGTACAAGCATTGTCTTGTATCACTTTTAGTCCCATGCTTTCGAGAATCACAGGTGATTTCTCATTAAACCATTTCTGGAACTCCTCTTCCGTTACTACTCGTGTTTTAGCCTCCATGAATGAATGGCGAAGCCCACAGTATGCTGAACATAATATCTCATAGGTTCCCTTGGTAGTTGGAATGAACCACATATAGTTATCTTTCCCGGGTACAACATCCTCTTTGATTCTAAACGCAGGGATATAAAGGCTATGAATAACATCTGGTGAGAACAAATTCAATTTTACTGCTTTATTTGCAGGGAGCACAAGCTCATTCGATATCTTTCCATTTGTATACTCGAACGACCAATTCCACATTCTGCCTGTAACCTTAACTACCATGGCATCCTTAGGAACAATACGCATTGGATTGAACACAACAATACCATAGTAAAACATAAACATTACAAGAATAATTGGAATAACTGTCCATGTAATCTCCAGTTTCATGTTGTCCTTTATCTGCTCAGCCTTTGGGTGTTTCTTGCGGCTATAATGGATTACAAACCATATCATCATTACCGTTATTCCTATTAGAAAGAACATTGAAACAACGAAAATGAAAAGAAATGCGCCATCGACACCTTTAGCAAAATTTGATGCTCCTTGGAACATGGTTGCTTATTTTTAAGTTATTAACGATTGATAATGAGTTATTATATATAGATATTCTGATCTTACAGGTTTGGAATATTGGAATGGTGGAAGGATGGGTTATGTAATCTTTCTTCATCCAATATTCCATTATTCCAGCATTCCTATCTAAACAGATAATCGAAAAAAGTAATAATAAATACCACTGCTAGCAGCATGATTACTACAGCTGCCAAGATTTTAAAAATCAACTCATCAAACTTCAAATGCATAAAGTATAACAGAACAAGCGATACTTTAATGCAAGCAATAAACATTGCCACTCCAACGCTTAGAGAACCTGCATCAAACCAAGTAACAGTAATGGTTATTGCAGTAAGGAATAATAGTATGACTAGAATTATTCCGTAAGATCGATAGCTGGTTATATGGGCTGTATGTTCCATTCCATTCATTTTTTAGGTGATAAGATATAAAAGAGGAAAAAGGAAAATCCAAATCAGGTCAACTAGGTGCCAGTACAAACCTGCATTTTCGAGTAGTTGAAAGTTATCTGATCTGATTTTGTCATTCTTTACTTTAAAAATTACAACACCAATAAGCGACATCCCAATAATGATGTGAAGGGCATGTAATCCAGTCATGAAGAAATACAATCCAAAGAACAGAATCTCACCATGAGTCAAGGTAAGAACAAGGTCAGAACCTGGATATAGATGGTGGTGTATCTTTAATCCCCACTCAAAGTATTTGTTTACCAAGAAAATGAAAGCCAGAAAGAAAGTGATAGATAGCAGGATTAAAGCAACTTTCTTTTGATTTTTTTGAATGGCTGTTATAGACATTGCAATTGTCATACTACTAACCAATAGAGCGAGTGTATTAATCGATCCAATAAATACGTTGAGCTGATGCGCTGCAACATGGAAATCCTGAAAGTATTTAGCTCGTAATACGGCATAAACAAGGAATAATCCACCGAATAGGAGAAGTTCGGTAAAAATGAAAATCCACATACCTAATTTTGAGCCAACATCATCACGATGCTCGTGTTCTTCTAATGTGTTATGATCCATATTCCCTAGTTTACTTGTAATTGTATGGGGATTCAGTAATTACAATTTCTCGGTCAAAATTTTCTAATGGAGGTGGCGATGCAATTGTCCATTCCAATGTTTGTCCATTCCATGGATTCATTGGAGCAAGTTCCCCTTTTCGGGCAGATCTTACAAGGTTATACACCATTAAAATCAACCCTGTGATAAGCACAAACGCTCCTATCGATGATATGAATTGTCCTGTTGAATATTCTGGAAGGTAATCGAAATAGCGGCGGGGCATGCCCTGTAGTCCAAGAACAAACATTGGGAAGTAAAGTAGGTTGAATCCCCCGAATACAATTCCCCAAGCAATATTCCCTAATCGTTCCTTATACATTCTTCCAAACATTTTGGGAAACCAATAGTGAATGGCCGCAAAGAAGGCAAAACCCATCCCTCCAAACACGATGTAATGGAAGTGGGCAACAACATAGTATGTATCGTGAACATGAACGTTGATTGCCAAAGATCCAAGGGTAAGGCCTGTTAAACCGCCAATCATAAACAGGAAGATAAAGGATAATGTGTAAAGGAAGGGTGTCCTTACAAGTATAGAGCCTTTGTACATTGTGGTTATCCAGTTGAAAACCTTTATGGCGCTGGGAATTGCAACAACAAAAGTAAGAAAGGAGAATGCTATTCTTGCAAAATTGCTCATTCCTGAAGTAAACATATGATGCCCCCATACCAAATAGCCAACTCCAGCTATTGCCATACTAGAAAAAGCAATTGCCTTATATCCGAATACATTACGTTGACAAAAGGTTGGAATAATTTCGGTGATTACACCCATTGCAGGTAGAATCATTATGTAAACGGCAGGGTGGGAGTATATCCAGAAAAGATGCTGGTAAAGAATTGGATCGCCCCCGAGTGAGGGATCAAAAAAGCCTATTCGTAAAGTTCTTTCAGCAATAACCATAAGCAAGGTTATACCAATAATTGGCGTTGCAAGAACCTGAATCCATGCTGTTGCATAGATTGACCAAGGGAATAGTGGCATCTTAAACCAGGTCATTCCCTTTGCTCGCATACGATGTATGGTAACGATAAAATTCAACCCGGTAAGAATTGATGAAAAACCAAGAACAAATGCGGCAAGTACTGCGGGTATTACATTTGTGTTTGTGTTTATGCTGTAAGGTGCATAAAATGTCCAACCAGTATCTGGAGCCCCATGACCCCCAAATTGAGAATAAATAGCAATTGCAGAACCCGCAAGATAAATGTACCATGAGAAAAGGTTTAGACGGGGGAATGCAACATCTTTCGCCCCTATCATGATGGGTAGAAAGAAGTTCCCGAAAACTGCCGATAGTCCTGGTATTACAACCATGAAAATCATGATAATACCATGAACAGTAAAGAAACCGTTATAGGTTTGTGGTCCAAAGTATTGTTGTCCAGCTTTAAGGAGTTCAAGTTTCATGATTCCTCCAAGCGTAGCACCTACCAGAAAGAAAATCGCAATACAAGAGAGGTAAAGAATTGCAATTCGTTTATGATCGGTGGAGGTCAGCCAGCCTAAAATTCCTTTGTATTTTCCTTGCTGATCGAGATAGCTGCCAGTGGGAAGTGCAACAGGTTTTGATCCCATATAATATTTTATTTGTTAATCTTTTTTCTTTCGTCTTGACACCAATACTATAAAAAGCGCTGCAATGACAATTAGAGTGAAAACACCTACTAGTTTTGTAATTTCAAGAGTATATCGTCTTCCTTCTGGCTCATAAGTATAGCAGAATTGTAGAACTCTGTTAATAGTTGGTTGGCTAATTCCTTTTCTAGCCTCAATAACCGACATTTTTAGGTCGAAAGGAAGAAATGTAAGACCATATAAATATCTTGTAATTTTTCCCTTTGGGCTTAGCATAATAATTGCCGAAGGATGTATATAATCTACTCCCGCAACCTTTATTTTATAGCCAACGCTATTCAGAATTTTAACGATTGCTAAACTGTCGCCAGTGAGGTAGTACCAGTATGGGGCTTTGTCCTTTCCAATTTTAGTCGTAAAGTTGGCTTTCTTCTGAATTGCCTTTTCAGGGGTGTCTTTATAGTTGAAGCTAATTGTGATTATATTGTAATCCTTCCCAAGCACAAGATCTGACTTGTCCACTAAATCTGAAATTCCTTCCTGCAGAGGACTACAAAGTCCTGGGCAGTCGAAGTATACAAAAGCAAGTATTGTCGGTTTATTAATGAGCTGACCAAGGGTTACGCTTTGATTCTGCTCATTGATAAACGCTAGGTTTAAAGGAACGGTATCATTCAAGTGCTCATCAATCCCTACCTCATTGGTAAAAGGCTGACTGAATGAGAGTAATGAATATCCAACGAGTAGTAGTGAAATAAGAATCTTCTTCATATTAGTATGGTTTGAATTACTTTTCTTCAATTGTATCTTCCTTATAAATTCCTGCAATGATAAGCGCACCACCCATTAAACCAGTATCCTTTAGGAGTTCCATAAATGCAAATTGAGCTTTATCTGCCTCAAATAGTTGTGGAATATGAATAGTAAGAATGAAAATTAGTAGAAGTAATGCAAGTAATAGGCAGGATAGTTTAATGTATTTCTTTAAAATGATACTTATGCTTGCTGCAATAAGACAGGCTCCTGTGAAAAGAATCATAAAACCACCGGGGATAAATGAGGTGAGCATGCCATTAAAGAAGTCGCTTACAATAAAGTGATTAATGCCGATTATACCAAATGGAAGCGCAAAGAGAATGCGCCCTAAGGTAGTGAGGAAGGAGTTTTTGCTTTGCATAATCAGATTTATTTGTTTTGTTTTTAGTTGTTTAACTACGTTGAGCCCTTCGGGGTTCTCACAAAGTTTATTTTTTTTCTCGCAAAGACGCAAAGGGCGCGAAGAGAAAAAATAATTTATTTTTTCTCTCTTTGCGGGCTCATAAATTGTTAACAATTCTAGTAATTCCATCTTTAATCAAAACAACATTAAAATTCACAAGAAGCCCTAATTTAATATTTGTCAATCTTAAGTAGGTGAGCAGTTGTTTTGGATGAATTGCGGCTATTGATTCTACAGATTTTATTTCAACAATTACTTTTTCTTCAACAATAATATCTGCTCTAAAGCCCAAATCTAATTTGACGTTTTCATATGAAACAGCAATATCGGTCTGTCTTCTATATTTCAAATCTATTTTATCTAGTTCATGACAAATCGCAGCTTCGTAAACCGATTCCAACAATCCAGGACCTAGTATCCTATGAACTTTCAGAAAAATATTAACCAATATTTTAGAAATTTCATTTTCAGTCATAAATTTTAAACTTAGCGCACTTAGCGTCTTTGCGAGAAAAATTTTTATTTGTTTTGGTTTATTTTCTTTATCTTTTGAAGTTGAAATAAAATATATATAACGGTTGATAAAATACCCAAAATACCCAATGTATATATGGATATTAACCATATTGGAGCCATTTTGTTGATATTCCACCAAGCCCTTTGTTCAAGTAGTTTCTTAGGTTTGGTAATTATACCAATCTTTTCATTTAATGTACTTGTAAGTTCTTTGCTATTACCCTGAGTTTTTGCAATTAAAGATAATGTGCCGATGGAGTCTCCTGGGATATCTCTTGGAATATTGAAATAACCAATACCATCTTTACCCGTTGTTGTTTCGGCGATTAGTAAATTTCCGAAAGTCCGTTTAATAAATATTTTAATGGATATATCAGATAATGGTTTTCTTAAACCTGCTATACTGTCAGTGATTGTTGCGAAAATCATCTTTTTATTTGAATCGTAAGCGAGAGTCATTTTAGCGGTTTCAGTTTTTACGACTCCCGCAACTTTTATTGCAGGTTGTGTGTAATTCTTATTAAAACTTCTAACGAAAGATATTACTTGCCAACGTTGCTCCTCACTTAACGTGTTAACGAAATTAGGCATTAATCCTCTTCCATTTGAAAGGATAAAGAACATCTCACCATCAGTGTTTTTCTGGTATTCTGGAGATGCAGGATCTTTAGGGATTGGTACTAGTTTTGCATAGTTAGCTTTTCCTGGATCACCATGGCATGATTTGCAATTGGTGTTGAAAATCTGCTCGCCAGATTTAACCGTTTCAGGAGAGAATATGAGTGGTGCAGTTTTGCTTTTTGCTTCAGCGGGAATAGGTGTGGTTTGAGAAAACGAGTTATCAGCTGACATTATCAGCAAAAGAAGAGAAGCAAGTAGAGTTTTATTTAGTTGCATATGCAATAGTAATTATTCATTTTGATCTTTAGTTTCGATCTCATCCTTAATTAATCCCTTATGAACGGCTGTTTCCCAAATTGGAATTACTGGAAAAAGTTTTGCTAAAACAGAGATTATCATTAAAACCATGATTATCGGTGCAATTGAAATCAAAATTTCAATCAAAGTAGGAGAATAAACCATGAAGTTACTTGGTTCGTGCTGAATTGGGAGAAATGGGTGCTCTTGTACTGGAACGACAATGATATAACGTTTTAGCCAAGATCCAATAAGCACGAAGATTCCGATTATCAACATTGGTAATGGTTTTCGGAATGGCTTCATTAATAGAAGAATGATAGGGATTATTAAACCAAGCCCTTGAACTCCCCAAAAAAGTAAAGCATGCTCACCTGCAAATAGTTGACGTAGATGAACAGCATCAAACTTTTTCATCTTATATCCAGGAACCAAAAATTCGTTAAGATTAAAATAGAGATAAACTAATGAAACTAGGACTAAAAGTTTAGCAACTTTATCAAAATGAAAATCAGTTATATAGTTCTCCAGTTTATAGTTTTTTCTAAAGAAAAACATCGCAATAATTAAGCATGAAAGACCTGATACAAATGCGCCACTAACGAAATAAGGTCCGAAAATTGATGAATCCCACCCAGGACGCAAGGTTACCGCAAAAAGCCACGAAGTTACAGTGTGAATGGATAAAGCAACTGGGATAATCAAAATCAACATTACAACAGTTGATTTTTTTATGATCTTAACCTCCTCTTTTGTTCCTCTCCAGCCAAGTGAAAGAATCTCGTACAGTTTCTGTAGTAGTTTGGGTCTACCTTCAAGATTACCTTTCCCGTAAGCTAAATCAGGAATTAACGTGATATATAAAAGAAGTAAACTGATTAAAAAATAGGTTGAAACAACGGTAACATCCCAAAGTATAGGCGATTGAACTCTGCCATGGATAAAAACATTGGCTAACCTTTCGGGGCGCCCCATATCAGAGACAATTACTAATCCAGCAACAGCAGCAAATGCAACTGCAATAATCTCAGCAATTCTTGTTAAAGGAGTAACCCATTTTTGTCCCGATAATCCAACAACTCCGCTAACTAGCATTCCAACTAAACTCGTTGCAACAAAGAAAACAAAGTTTGAAATGTAAATACCCCATGACACGTAATCGCGAATACCTGCAACCCCTAATCCGTCTCGAAGTTGAATGGAATATGCGTAGAGACAAATTAGTAGAACTAATGAAAGGAATCCCATCCAAATATGAAACTCTTTGTTGAGCCTAACTGTTCGAAATAGATCTTTTGAAAGATTTTCTACAGTATTGGTTTGTAATTCCGCCATATCCTATGATTTATTTTCAGTTTCAGAACTATCGGAGAATGGAAACAATCTATTCTTTGGAGGTAGATAGAAAACTCTTGGTTTTGTTCCCAACTCTTCCATTAGTTGATATGCACCATTATCTTTTAATAGTTGACTTAAGCGAACGGTTTCTTTTGTTGTACCGTTTGTAACAGCATCCTCGTTCTCATCTCCAAAATAGTAAACACCATTAGGACAAGCTGAAACGCAGTAGGGGAGTTTGTTTATTCTAAGTCTATCTGCACTGAAACAACACTTTGTGATTGTTCCTTTCTTCTGTGGTACATTCAGTTCAATATCATAAGCCAACTCTTTATCCTTTTCGGCATCCTTAGGTTCAAACCAGTTGAACGAGCGGGCAGAGTATGGGCAAGCAGCAATGCAAAACCGACAACCAATGCATCTTTCATTATCAATAAGTACAATTCCATCGTTACGCTTAAAGGTTGCATCAACAGGGCAAACGGAAACGCAAGGTGGGTTGTCGCAGTGTTGACAAGGCTTAGGCATATGGTAAGCAGGGGTTCTGTCGGTATCCTTCATCTGAAGAGTGTTGATATGATATTGCTCGGGTCTCAGATGATGAGCCGATTGGCAAGAATCGATACATTTTCGTGCATTACGACATTTTGAAAGGTCAACAACCATTACCCAACTCTTTCCAGGAATACCTTCTCTACCTCGTTCCTGAAGTTCAGTTAAACGATCAACATCAATTGACTTAATATCTAAAGAATCTACCTCTACCAACTTGCCATCAGCAGTGAGTAATTTAACGTTTTGACCCTTCTTTTTTTCTTCGAAACGCTTGGCTGCATAGAGCGAACTTCCTAAGGCAATCCCCCCTAAACCAATTAGACCAATATTTTTAACAAAATCTCTTCGTGATTTAGGTTTTGGGTTTTTGGATTCATCTTCCATAGGTAATAGAAAGTTATAAAATGAGAATTTGTTGATTTTCAAATGTATCGAAAAATGGCATATCAATCAACAGCATAAAACAGAAAAACCGCAAAGATTGATATTAATCACTCTGCGGTTAGTCTAACAATTATCTTTTGAAAAATGTTTAACTTTTTGAAATTTATTTAATAAACGCAATTGTAAGTGGATATTTAAACCTTTCCCCGTTATTAGATTTTACTGATGCTACAATAATCATAACAAGATTCAATACACCTAAGGCAATTAATGCAAAGATTCCAATAACTAGAAGGATCATAATCCCTGAAACAAGCATCCAGAGAGTCATAGAGATTTGAAAGTTTAGTGCATCCTTTCCCTGACGATCAACTTCAGAATATTGATCCTTTTTCATCAACCAAAAAATTAATGGTCCAAAAATATGTCCTAAAGGAATAATAGCACCACTTAAAGCGCTTAGATGGCAAAGCGTTGAGAATGTTTGCTCTTCGGAGTTGATGTAGTTTATTTCTCGCATATTAATGATGTTTAAGTTGCTTGATTTTGGTTTTCACTTTTCACTTTTTTTACTCCATCAACTTCCTATACTTTATTCTATGTGGCCCTTCATCACCTAGTCGCTTGCGACGATTCTCAACATAGTCAGAGTATGATCCTTCAAAGAAAAATACCTGTGAGTTTCCCTCAAAAGCAAGTATATGTGTTGCAACTCGATCGAGGAACCAACGGTCGTGAGAGATGATTACTGCACAGCCTGCAAAATTATCGATACCCTCTTCAAGTGCACGTAAAGTATTTACATCGATGTCGTTGGTGGGCTCATCGAGTAAGATAACATTTCCTTCCTCCTGCAACGCAAGGGCTAGATGTAACCTGTTACGCTCACCACCCGAAAGAATATTGCACTTCTTCTCCTGATCTGCCCCTGAGAAGTTGAATCGGGCAACGTAAGCTCTAGCATTTATTTGCTTACCTCCAAGCATGATATTGTCGGCACCTCTTGAAATAACCTCATAAACGGTTTTATCGGGTTCAATAGATTTATGCTGCTGATCAACATAGGCTATTTTAACTGTTTCACCAACATTGAACTCTCCACTATCAACCTTATCGATACCCATCATTAATCGGAAAAGCGTTGTTTTACCTGCTCCATTAGGACCAATTACGCCAACAATACCGTTGGGTGGGAGGTTAAATTCAAGGTTTTCGAATAGTAATTTATCACCATAAGCTTTAGTAACTTGCTTAACTTCAATTACAACGTTACCCAACCGAGGTCCATTTGGAATGAAAAGTTCTAGTTTATCTTCTTTCTGCTTTACATCCTCATTTAAAAGTCTATCGTAGGCTGATAATCTAGCTTTTGATTTTGCTTGTCTTGCCTTGGGCGACATTCTAACCCATTCAAGTTCGCGCTCAAGCGTTTTCTTGCGTTTGCTTTCGGTCTTTTCCTCTTGAGCCATTCGCTTGGTCTTCTGATCTAACCAAGATGAGTAGTTTCCTTTCCAAGGAATACCTTCCCCTCGGTCGAGTTCAAGAATCCAACCGGCGACGTTATCGAGGAAGTAGCGGTCGTGGGTTATTGCAATTACTGTACCTTTATACTGCTGGAGGTGCATTTCGAGCCATTGTACGGATTCCGCATCAAGGTGGTTGGTGGGTTCGTCGAGTAAGAGTATTTCAGGTTCGCGGAGTAGAAGGCGGCAAAGAGCAACTCTACGACGTTCTCCCCCAGAAAGAACTTTTACCATTGCATCGGGCTCAGGACAGCGAAGTGCATCCATAGCACGTTCAAGTTTTGAATCTAGATTCCATCCATCAGTATGGTCTATCTTTTCGGTTATTTCACCTTGGCGTTCAATCAGTTTATTCATCTGATCATCGTCCATGGGTTCACCGAATTTGACATTTATTTCTTCATACTCTTTTAATAGGTCAACGACTTCTTGAACTCCTTCTTGCACAATCTCCTTTACCGTTTTTGTCTCATCGAGTTGTGGATCTTGCTCAAGATATCCAACTCTGTAACCAGGAGAAAAGACAACTTCTCCTTGAAACGATTTTTCTACCCCAGCAATAATCTTTAAAAGAGTTGACTTTCCTGATCCGTTTAACCCTATAATGCCAATCTTTGCTCCATAGAAGAAAGAAAGGTATATGTTGTTTAGTACTTTCTTGTGAGGTGGGAATGTTTTGCTCAACCCAACCATCGAAAAAATAATCTTTTCGTCAGCCATAATATATATTTGTCGTCAATTATAAACTATGTAATAAAAGCAACCGCTGTCAGTAAATTATACCAGACAGCGGTAAAGTTATAAAATGTTAGTGTATTTACTTTCTTCCTATTTTTTTGAAATCAGAATCGAGGAAACCATCACCTTCTCCATCCGACTTAGATATTGTATGATAGTCGAAGTAGTAGGCTTGGTCATCACCCGCACTAAGCAATATTTTATAGCAACGTGCTTGCAACCTTGTACCATCAGGACCTACTTTATGTAGGTAAATAACGTTTGGATTTTTTTCAGCAATTGCCTTTTCGATATTATCTGTAGTAACAACTTTAACGGTATAAGGATAGTTTTTTCTTATTTTTACTAGTTCTCTCGTGGTTTTTTCAAGATCATTTTCAACAACCCAAAGCTCTTTATTCTTTACATCCTTGGTGTTTTTGTTGTAGTAATCAAAAATGTTATTCTTTATTAATGTTGGGTTCTGATCGATAAGTTTGATATGTGCTTGCATAAATCGAATCAACCCTTCAATTTTATAAATGTAGTTGTCTTCAGGAACACTAAAGTAACTTAGTGGTACTGAACATACATCAGGCATATCAGTAAGTTTTTTCACGGCAGCACCCATCGAAAGGCTCATGAAATTATATACAGCTGGAATTTTGTCCTTATCGAACTTCATTTGAATCAAAACTAAAAACGATTTTTCTATATCGCTACGCATGGTTTCAAACTCCTTTGTAGTAATAAATTTATAAGGTGTGATTTTCCATGATTTTTCAACGGCATCCTTTATTTTAAAATTGTAGCCCGACATAGGATTGTCCTCTAAAACTACGTATGTTGTAGATTTAAGGAATGCTTTAACATCCTCTGATCTTACAAGGTTTCGCTCAGCAAATGAGGATATACAGAAACTAACCAAAAGGGTTAAAAAAACTATTTTTTTCATTTTATATGGTTTTAAAGTTATTTCTAATTGCAAAGTTAAAAGAATGTTTGGGTTGATTATAAAACTTTTGGTAGGATTTCATTTAAAACATCAACAACATGTAAAACGAAAATTTGTTGATAGTTAAGTAAAATGCTATGACATCGAGTTAAAGGGAATTTTATGAAATCCAATAATCTTGTTGTATACAATACTGTTATTAAAAAACAATTTTGAATTGACGTTATCCGAAGTTTTATACGAATAAAAGCATTTGAACTAGTTATTGTTTTTTTTGTACTTTTGCTCGGTGTGGTTTGGATTATCTGGAAATTTTAAAAGGTTAATGGGTTGAATAATAGATTAGTCGTTATGCGACTTAATTATTCAACTTGTATGGTTTTTTGGATTTGTATCTGTTAATTTATTTGATATCCCGATTATTTCAAATTTTATTTATTAAGAAAATGAATCTATTCGATAGAGAAGAACTTAAGAGAGCAACGAATCTTAAAATTGGGGGGAATAGTATTGCAAGGCTACTTATGATACTACTTAGGCTAAATAAAGTTAATCAACTTTATACTAAAATAGCCAATAAACAAGGATTAGAGTTTCTTGACTCGGCATTAGATTCAATTCAAGTAAAATATGAAATTAACCCAGAAGAACTAAAGAGAATTCCCAAAACAGGGCCGTTTATTGCGATATCAAATCACCCCTATGGTGGAATCGACGGTATGTTAAGCATTAAGTTGATGGTTGAGACTCGACCTGATTTCAAGAATCTTGGCAATTACCTTATTCAGAAAATACCTCAACTTCAGGAATTTATTATCCCAGTTGATCCATTTGAGGGAAAAAATAACAAGTTCAATAGCGTTGGCGGAATTAAAACGGCATTAAATCATATAAAAGAGGGCAAAGCATTGGGAATTTTCCCTGCTGGAGAAGTTTCAACCTATCATAACAATGAGGATGAGGGAGCTGTCGACCGCCAATGGCAGCTTTCCATGATTAAATTCATTCGAAAAGCTGAAGTACCTGTAGTCCCTATCTTTTTTCAGGGAACCAATAGCAGGTTGTTTCACCTACTTGGGCTAATCCATCCATCTCTCCGAACAGCTAAACTACCGTCGGAGATGCTCAACAAGAGGAATAAAGTTATCAAAATTCGCATTGGCAATCCGATATCGGTTCAAGATCAAAGCGAATATACCGATATTGAGAGATTTGGAAGATTCTTGAGGTTGAAAACCTATGCTCTTGGATCAACTATTGAGGTTAGTAATTTCTTCAACTATAAATTAAAACCATCAGAAAAGCCTGAACCTATTATTGCACCTGCATCCAAGGAGATGATTGAGTGTGAGGTGGAAAAACTTCAGAGTCGCTACCTGCTTTTTAAGAGTAAGAATTTTAGCGTGATTTGCGCACCTTCAGTTGAAATGCCTAATCTGATGACAGAAATCGGTCGTCTACGAGAGGAAACTTTTCGTGATGTAGGAGAGGGAACAAATCGTTCAATTGATATTGATGAATTTGACTTATACTACTGGCAACTATTTATATGGGATGAAGACGAGAAGAGGGTAGTTGGTGCCTATAGAGCTGGAAAAGGAAAAGAAATATTGGATAGATATGGTGTAAAGGGATTTTACATTAATAGTTTATTCAAAATTGACGAGAAATTCTCATTTATTCTTGAACAAAGCATAGAATTGGGTAGATCATTTATTGTAAAGGATTATCAGCGCAAACCATTACCCTTGTTTTTACTCTGGAAAGGAATTTTATATTTTTTGATAAAAAACCCAGAATATCGATATCTCATTGGTCCAGTAAGCATATCAAACAGGTTTTCCAGCTATACAAAAGGGTTGATAATTTCATTCATGAAGTCCAACTATTACAATCAGGATTTTGCTAGGTATATCAAACCACGAAACATGTTTCGTGTTCCTATAAACAAGGAGGACTACGATATTATATTCAATAATTGCAGTGATATAAGCAGACTCGATAACTTGATTAAAGATATTGAACCCGATGATTTTAGAATGCCTGTACTTTTGAAGAAGTATGTCAAGCTGAACGGGAAAATAATAAGTTTTAACGTAGATCCTAAATTTAACGATGCACTGGATGGTCTTCTTATCCTAGACCTATTTCAGGTGCCAATCGATACAATTACCTCTCTTTCAAAAGAGATTAATGACAAATCCCTACTCGATCGATTCAACTTATCCGATTATACTTTTGAAAAGGAAGAGGTTAAAAATATCTAAACACCCAATAACAATTTACTAATTATAAGGCAATTCTGATCATTTTCGATCACATGGATTGAGAACCCATTGCATTAGCAATAATTTCAATTACCATAAACTTTTATGGGTGATAGTATATGTTATATTGATAGATAGGTATTAAACTAATTAACCTGTGCACTGTCAAACAAATCAACCAAAACTAAATTGAAAAAACTATTTTATGAGAAAAATTCAAATTGTTACGTTGGTTCTCTGTCTTGGAATTCTTTTTTCCTGCAATAATGGACATAATAAGCCAACAGAAGCGGAATTAATTGAGCATGCGGTGGAATTACATAAAAAAATGGTAACTATTGATACTCATAATGACACCCCAATGAATTTTATTCGTCGTGGCTTTGATTTTAGTGGTGAAAAGAATACTGCCCGCGGAAGTCGTGTCGATTTACTTAGAATGGAAAAAGGAGGTCTTGATGCTGCATTCTTTGCAGTTTTTATTTCTCAAGGTGAGTGTACTCCAGATAAATACGAAAAGGTTAATAAGCGGGCTTTAGAAATACTTGATGCCGTTCATACACAGGTTGCTCATTTTCCAAACCGAGCGTCTATTGCAACAGATTCCTATGATATTTATAAACTAAAAAACGAGGGTAAGAGAGCAATTTATATTGGAATTGAAAACGGTTATCCGATTGGAACAGATATTTCTTTGCTAAAAAAATATTATGATCTTGGGGCAAGATATGTAACCCTTTGCCATACAAGAAATAATCAGATATGCACCTCATCAACAGATCCCGATACATTAAACAAAAATGGACTTAGTGAATTTGGTCGTGAAGTGGTTAAGGAGATGAATAGATTGGGGATGATTGTAGATGTTTCTCATATTTCCGATAAATCTTTCTATGATGTCCTCGAACTTTCATCGGCCCCAGTTATAGCATCCCATAGTTGTTCAAGAGCAATTTGCAATAACCCTCGTAATTTATCTGATGAGATGCTTTTAAAACTAGCAGCAAAGGGTGGTGTTGTTCAGATGTGTATACTTAGCGATTATGTTAAAAAAATCGAAAAAACGCCAAAGAGAGATAGCGCAAGAATGGCTCTAAGAAAAAAATATAACAATTTTCAGGATTTAACGGCACAACAGGATAGTCTAGCATCAATTGAGTGGCATGAAATAGAGGAAAAATACCCTCAAAAACTAGCCACAGTTTCTGATGTTGTAGATCACATCGATTATATGGTTAAAGTAATGGGTATTGAGCATGTTGGGATTGGAACCGATTTAGATGGAGGCGGTGGTGTTGATGGATGTAAGGATGCTTCGCAAATGATGAATATTACCGTTGAATTAATTCGAAGGGGCTATTCCGATGAGGATATCAAAAAGATATGGGGAGAAAATTTCTTAAAGGTTTTTAGAGAGGTTCAGTCATTTTCCAAGAATTAAATTTACATTGACATTAATCTCTAGTTAGGGTTGCACAAACTTTTGGCTATTTCCCAGTCCGGACTTATAAATTTGTTTCCATGAGAGAACTTCTAACTGAACGAAGAAAATTTAGTTTTCTTCATTCAGTTTTAATTAAATAAGCCAAAAGCAATGATATTCGGCATTTTAAGCGAAAGAATTTGGAATTAATCAGTATCCTATAAAATCCATATATTAGATAAATATCAGATATTCATAATATTAGCATATTAGGTTTGGAATTGTTAAAATAAGTGCCGTATATTTGTAAGGATAGTCTGGGACGATTATCAAATTAAACTTTATTAAAATAGTTTACTACATGGTGATTCGATCAGCTAAGTTCGTTATAAGTAGCCCTAGCATTGAGAAATGTCCAAAACCATCTTTACCGGAGTATGCATTTATTGGACGATCAAATGTTGGTAAGTCATCACTTATCAACATGATAACAGGTATTAAGACTCTTGCCAAAGTCTCCCAAACTCCAGGCAAAACACAAATAATCAACCACTTTTTGATTAACGAAAAGTGGTATATTGTCGATCTTCCTGGTTATGGGTATGCTAAAGTCTCAAAAACCTCAAGAAAACTTTTTTCAGGAATGATTACCAGTTACATACAAAATAGGGAGAATTTATACTGCCTATTTGTACTTATAGATTCAAGACTGGAACCTCAGAAAATTGACATAGAATTTATTAACTGGCTGGGAGAGAAAGAAATACCATTCGCGCTTATTTTCACCAAGACTGATAAAATAAATACTCCTACCCTGCAAAGTAACATAGCAATCTATAAAAAGGAAATATTAAACTATTGGGAGGAACTACCAAAAATATTTACATGTTCAGCGGTTACCCGCATTGGGCGTGATGAAATTATTGAGTACATAGAGGAGATAAATAAAGAGTCAAAAAGTATTCTTAAGGTGAATTAAAGGAAAAATTGCTATTTTTTTTTAATTTTGCGACCAGAAAACCTAGACAAACATTATTTTTATGCATACCCCTGATCATGCAATAAAATTCTTCACAGGTCGCAATTCTCGTTATCTTTCTGAGAGTATTGCAAAAAGTTTTGGTGTTGAAATGGGAAAATCCTCTGTTACCGTTTTTAGCGACGGTGAATTCAGCACTGCTTATGACGAATCTGTAAGAGGAGCAACCGTTTTTATTATCCAGTCAACTTTTCCTCCCACTGATAATCTTTTTGAGTTACTTCTAATGGTTGATGCGGCTCATAGAGCATCAGCTTATAAAGTTGTGGCTGTTTTACCATACTTTGGTTGGGCTCGTCAGGATCGAAAGGATAGACCCAGAGTGGCAATTGGTGCTAAGCTGGTTGCTAACCTTCTTTGCGCTGCTGGTGTGGACAGGGTAATGACAATGGATCTTCATGCCGATCAAATTCAAGGATTCTTTGATGTTCCTGTTGATCATCTTTATGCCTCCTCGATATTTGTTCCATATATCAAAAACCTAAACCTTAATAATATTGCAATCGCGGCACCGGATATGGGTGGTGCAAAAAGGGCCAATGCTTACGCTCGATTCTTAGATTCAACATTGGTGATCTGTCATAAGAATCGAGATAGAGCAAATCAGGTTGGCGAAATGACTGCTATTGGTGATGTTGAAGGAAAGAATGTTGTTATTCTTGATGATATGATTGATACTGCAGGAACAATAACAAAAGCAGCGGATATGATGATAGCCAAGGGCGCAATAAGTGTTAGAGCCGTTGCAACTCACGCCGTACTTTCTGGCCCGGCATATGAACGAATTGCTGAATCAAAGATTACAGAACTAGTTGTTACTGATACAATACCCCTACGTAAGGATAAGGATATTAGTAAAATCAGGGTTCTATCTGTTGCAGATCTTTTTGCCGATGTAATTAACAAAGTATACAACTACCAATCTATTAGCACAAAATTCATTATTTAATCTAAATAGATTAGTGATTTGATTTTTTGATGTTTGGTCACTATATTTGCAACCCAATTTTATCCCCTCAAGAATAATAACGTGATGGGGGGCTGACTAGAAGTTGAGGGGCAGCCCTGAGTAACGTTAATTATTAACTTTTTATAAAAATTTTAAAATGAAAACTATTGAAATTAAAGGTTCGTTGAGAAACGAAACAGGTAAGAAAGTGGCAAAAATTTACCGTAAGAATGAGCAGGTACCTGCAATTCTTTATGGTGGTGATACTAATATTATGCTGGTAGTGAACGAAAGAGATTTAAGGCCAATTATTTATACACCTGCCGTTCATATCGTAAATATTAACATTGACGGGAAAACTTATGAATCTATTGTAAAAGATATTCAATTTCACCCAGTATCAGATAAAATTCTTCATGTTGATTTTCTTCACGTTTTCGATGACAAGAAAGTTACTGTAGCATTACCAGTTTTATTAACTGGACTGGCTGAAGCTGCAAAACAAGGTGGAAAGGTGTTGCTTATTACTAGAAAACTTCGTGCTTGTGGATTCCCTCAAGAATTACCCGAAATGCTTGAAGTGGATATTACAAACCTTGGACTTGGTAAAACTATAATGGTAGGTGATTTAAGCTTTAAAAATGTTGAATTAGTAGATCTTAAATCTACAGTAGTTGCATCTGCACAATTAACAAGAGCTGCTAAGGGCACACAAACTGCTGAGGAAACTGCTGCTGCACCTGCTGCAGAAACTAAGGCATAAAGCACACAATTAAAACAATTAGGTTTTGAAATACTTAATTGCAGGGTTAGGTAATATTGGTTCAGAATATTCCAATACCCGACATAATATTGGGTTTATGGTATTGGACGCTCTTGTTAAGGCGTCCAATATTTCTTTTAAAGATACCCGTTACGGCTTTACCTCAGAGTTGAAACATAAGGGAAGAACTTTTATTCTTTTAAAGCCTTCAACCTACATGAATCTGAGTGGTAAGGCGGTTAGCTATTGGCTTCAGAAAGAAAAAATTCCCATTGAGAACCTATTAGTTGTTGTTGATGACATTGCCCTACCATTGGGTAGTTTACGCTTAAGAGCTGGCGGTAGCGATGGGGGACATAATGGACTAAAGAGCATCGATGGCATTCTTGAGACTCAGAATTATTCAAGGTTAAGATTTGGAATTGGAGGTAATTTTCCTAAGGGTTATCAGGTTGACTTTGTTTTAGGGGAATGGGATGATGAAGAGAAAAAAATACTCCCTGAGCGTATTCAAAAGGCCTATGAAATAATTTTCAGTTTCGGGACTATTGGAATTGAACGAACCATGAATTTCTATAACAAGAAAAAGAATGGAGAAGGAGAGCAATAATCGAATTGATAAATGGCTATGGTCTGTCAGAATTTTTAAAACACGTTCCATTGCCTCCGAATACTGTAAAAGGGGACGTGTTTTTGTTAAAGACAATCCTGTTAAACCATCCAAGGAACTGCATTTAAATGATATTGTTGTTGTTAGGAAGCTTCCAGTTACCTACTCGTTTTGTGTAAAGGGAATACCAAAGAATAGGATAGGGGCTAAACTTGTTCCTGAGTACGTTGAGAACATTACTTCAAAAGAAGAACTTCAGAAACTCGATCCCAATTTTATGGCATTCTATGGTAATCGTGAAAGGGGAGCAGGTAGACCTACAAAAAAAGAAAGACGATCTATTGATGATGCCCTTGCTCCATCTTTTGATGATTTTGATTGGGACGACGATCCTAATGATTAACTTTTGGACGAAAGGCAAAGAACAATCAAAACCATTTATTAACTAAGACTTATTCGATTGAACCTTAGTCTAGCGTAGGAATTTCAATTCATACCTCAAAGTATACCATATTATAATAGGTAGCATCCAATAATTTCGCCTATATAAAATCTATGAAAATCTTTTGATGGGTAAATCTTATCGATTAACGATTTATCAATGAAGTTTGATGATTTTAAGTCATCCGAATAAAGTTTTATGCAATCAATAGATAAGTATGCTTCCTTAAAAGTGATACTATTATTGGGTGTGATGACCGGATTTAGTCCTGCCTCTTTGACTTTGTCAAAATCACGCCCTGATTTTGTACCACAAAAGTTAAGCGCAGGTTTATATTCTTGGTTGAAGAAACAGACATTAAAAGAAGAATTTTCTTCGACAAACTTATATGTATAGCGTTGAGGGCGAATAAATATTGTAACAACTGCCTTATTCCAAAGAACACCCATACCACCCCAAGAAGCAGTCATCATATTGAAATGCTCTTTTGTTCCAGAGGTAATTAGCATCCATTTATTGTCAAGTAGGTTAAAAATATTCTCGTTGATCTTATATGGATCTAAATCAGTATAATCCTTAAGTGTTTCCATTAGATATATTTGTTTAACACCAAATCAATATTGGGGGATAAGAAAAAGATTGGAAAATTTTTTGTTTCAATAATATTCGTAGGTGTATTTGTAAAGAACCTTGTATTTGTAATCAGAGTAGTACGATTCAACCTCAGCTGGGTTTAACTTCTCATTGTATTTATAATTTTTACTAGATAAATCGCTTTGTATGCCATCGAACCATTTTTCTTCCAAAACATTTCCTTTTTCGTCGTATTTGTAAGCCCGACTCAATGTTTTGGATCCATCGGGATTAACCTGAATTATTTCAATAAGTTGATTCTTATTGTTGTACCTGTATTGAAATGTTTTTGAAATTTTACCCGAGTAATACTCTGAGGATGAAATAATATTGTTGTTTCCTCCAAATTCGAAAGTTGTACGAGAAACTTCTTTGCCTTTTGAGTCTTTTCTAGTTTCTTCAATAATATTGTCCTTGGTATCAGTTTTCCTAATAAGAGAATAATCAAGGTTTTTCCCTTGTCTTAAAATGCTAATAGTTTGTACATTAACATTATATGATGATTCCCATTTTTCATTTATCGAATTATCAGCATTATATTTTGTAATGTCTTTTGTTTTTCCATCAGGTAGATAATTGTAAATAATCCGATAATTGGTTATTCCATCGAAACCAGTTTCAATTTTTTTATTCCCTTTACCATCGTAAGTAAAATTCTGCTTATAAGTTAATTCGATTTCGGATTTATCTCTTTTTTCAAATTTCTGATATTCAATTCGATTATTATTTTTATCGTATTTATATAAAAGCTTCGAGGAGATTTGCCCAGTTGATTTATAGTTAATCACCTCAATAACATTTCCTCTTTCATCAAATTTGCTTTCTGTTGTAATGTAACCTTTAGTGTTTACTTTGCCTTGAGAGTACTTATATGTCCATTGATTTGATTTTAAAATCTTGCTATTTGCAATACGAACTCTCTCCTTATCATCTGGTTTGCTTTGTGGATAAAGGGATAAGCAAAATGTAAAAAACAAAATGGTTATTGCGAATTGTTTCATCTTTATATACCAAATATTATGTCAATAATTTAAACATCACACAATTATAACTAAAATTATTGAGATTAAAGTATGGAGAACTTATATATTGTGAGTTTAATAATTCTTGAACAGAAAGAATATTAATCCTCATCAGTCTCTTCTTCTTCGGTCATCACTGGGATGGTTACGCCAAGAATAAAGAAATATCGCTGATTATCGTATGGTACAAAATGATAGTAAAGTTTTTTACCTGACTTACGAGCAATATCAATTAGACCAAGACCAGCTCCCCCTTTTTCATTAAGTTCCCCTTCAATCATCTGCTTTAAAAATAAATGCTTTAAGTCTTTAGGACTTGATGAATTGAGTTTCTCTAATCTACTTTCAAGAACGATCATTTTTTCATTTTTAACCAGATTGCCGGTTATAACATAAAATGAATCTTTGTTTTCTCCAACGATAAAAAGACCATTGCCAATCTGTTTTTCTTTTTCATCGTAATCATCTGAATGCTTAGTAATATTTTGCAAACATTCTATCATTACATGAAAAACTCTCTTGCGAGTGGGGGTGGAAATATTTTTTTCAGCGATTTTACGATTAGCCATAAAAGCAAACGAACGCATGATCTGGTGATTCATCTCCCCCTTGTAAATCAAGGGAAAACCACTAGATGCCATCTCGCTAGTCAGGGTCGATTTTATGAAGTAAATTACGTTATCCATCGAATGATGAAATTAAAAAAAAATCTAGATATAAACCAAACAAGTACCAAAATTTCTTAGTTTATTTTATAGAATGACATTAATTTGAATTGAATCACACTTTTTATTTAGCTAACGTTAATAAATCTATTTTAGAAAAACCTCCAATATTGTTGCTGATCTCAGCGGATTAAGAGATACTATTTTTAAATCCGCAGGTATTAAAACGGTTTCTCCTTTAACCAAATGCTCACCTGCTTCCTCTCCGTAAACTATGTCAAGTTCTCCGTCAAGGCATAAATATATAACAAATGAATCTAGTAAATGGTAATCTTTTTCAATAGGTTTGTTGAAAATAAGACGATTCACATCAAAAAAAACGGAGTTAATCAGTTCGGTTGACTCATTTTTTTCTAAGGGTTTTGTGAATTTATAGCTATCATATTTATTGAAATCAATAACATCTAGAGCTAAATCAGTGTGTAACTCCCTTGGTTTACCATTTTTATCGACTCTGTCCCAATCAAAAATACGGTAAGTAATATCAGAAGCCTGTTGGATTTCAGCCAGTAAAATGCCTTTGCCAATGGCATGGATTCTTCCAGATGGGAGGAAGAAAATATCGTCCTTGGATGCTTGTTCAACATTAAGTATATCTTTTAAAGTGTGGTTAATTAAATGCTCTTGATACTCTTTTTTTGTAACATTACGGTTAAAGCCAGTAATAATTTGCGAGTTCGGTTCGCTTTCTAGCACGTACCACATTTCGGTTTTACCAAAGGCATGATGCCTTCTCATTGCAACCTCATCATTGGGATGCACCTGAATTGAGAGGGTATCAGTTGCATCGATAAGTTTTATTAGGATTGGGAATTCGTTTCCAAATTTGTTGTAAACTTTATCCCCAACTATATCTCCCATATAAACCTCAATAACCTCTTGAAGGTTATTTCCCGCTAAAAAACCATTGGATACAACAGATAAGTTCTCTTGAATAGATGATATTTCCCAACTTTCAGCACAAAGAGATATACTAGATGGTATTTTCTTGTTTAGGTTGTTTTTTAATTTTGCCCCCCCCCAGATATACTCCTTATATATAGGCTCAAATTTTAAGGGATATAAATTACTCATTAGTTTTTTATTAAAAATGGTATAACAAATTAATTTCTTGCAAAATTAGTTAATGGATAAAATTAAAAAAGATTTGTAATTTAGCCATTCCTAAAATGGCTTACAAAGTTACAAAAATTAAAGATTTTTAAAAATGCTTGTAGTTGGTATTGCTGGTGGAACTGGATCTGGAAAAACAACCGTTGTAAATAGGATAGTTAACCTATTGCCTCCCGGAGAGGTAGTTGTTATCCCTCAGGATTCTTATTACTATGATAGTTCTCATTTACCCATTGAGGAAAGGCAGGAGATTAATTTTGATCACCCTTCATCAATTGAGTTTGAGTTGCTAAACGAACATGTTAAGCAATTGAAAAATGGTTATCCAATTGATCAACCTATTTATTCATACCTTACTTGTACTCGGGCCAAAGAAACTTTACCTATCATCCCTCGGCATGTAATTATTATTGAAGGAATTCTCGTCCTTACTAATCCGGATTTGCGAGATTTAATGGATGTAAAGGTATTTGTAGATGCTGATGCTGATGATAGGCTTTCTAGAGTTGTATGTCGTGATATTATAGAACGTGGTCGTTCTGTTAACAAGGTTCTTGAGCGGTATGAGAAAACTGTTAAACCAATGCACCTTCAGTTCATTGAACCAACTAAACGTTATGCTGATATTATAGTTCCTCAAGGAGGAAATAATTCGGTAGCCATAAACATTCTTGCATCTCTAATTGAAAAAACATTGCGAAGTCACGGTTTAACTTAAAATGTTATGCTGAAAGATATAAGACAGGAGGATGTGCTTTTTTTAGATATTGAAACAGTACCTCAATATGCTACTTACGATGAAATGCCAGAAAACCTCAAGCATTTTTGGAATAAAAAAGCCAATAATTTGGTGAAGGAAAATGAAACACCTGATAGTATATTTAGTAGATCTGGTATTTATGCAGAGTTTGGCAAAATAATCTGTATTTCTGCGGGTTTTATAGTACAACGTAATGGAACAAAATACTTTAGGGTTAAATCGTTTTATGGAGATAATGAAAAGGAGATTTTAAGCGGTTTTGCTATGATGTTAAGTAGATTTGGGGCTAAACCCAAATCCAATATATGCGCCCATAATGGTAAGGAGTTTGATTTTCCATACATCTCTCGTAGAATGCTATTAAATAAAGTTGAACTCCCGAATTTACTAGATGTTGCCGGGAAAAAACCCTGGGATGTTAAGTTCCTTGATACTATGGAACTATGGAAATTTGGTGATTATAAGAGTTATACATCTCTGGATCTTCTTGCGAATATCTTTGAAATACCATCACCTAAGGATGATATTGATGGCAGTCAGGTAGCTGAGGTGTTTTATGTACAAAAAGATATTGAAAGAATAGTAAAGTATTGCGAAAAGGATGCGTTAGCTGTTGCTCAGCTTTTCTTGCGTTACAAGAATGAACCAATCATAGATGCTGAGAGTATAGAAAGAGTTCTTGAATAGTATGATAATTTCTTAGTGGTCTAGGAAGTGATTAATCTCCATTAAAAACTCTGTTGGCTTTTCAGCATGAACCCAATGGCCTGCATTTTCTATTGTTACTAGTTTTGATTCCGGAAAAATTTTCTTGATTTCCTCCACTCTACTATAAGGTATATAGTTAGATTGCTCTCCTTTAATGAAGAGTGTTTTGATTTTGCTATGAATTTCCTTATTGGCTGGGTTTATTCCTTCCAATAGTGAATCAATACTTGAGGCAATAGCGGGAAGATTAAATCGCCAACTAAATGAGCCATTATCTTCTCTTTTTAAATTTTTCAGCAAAAATTGTCTTACTTTTTCTGATTTAACAAAGTATGAGAGTTTTTCATCAGCCTCTGCTCTTGTTGAGATTGTATTAATAGGTATAGACAATAATCCTTGTAATATTTGATGATGTTCAGTGTCAAGTTGCTTTAATGAGTTATTTTCATTGAGATAACTCCAAGGGGCAATATCTACAACTACTAATGAAGAAATTTTTTCAGGGTGATCAATTGTAAACCGCATTGCAACTTTTCCACCCATTGAATGTCCTATTAGGTTGGCTTTTTCTATTTGCAGATTGTCAAACAGTTCAAATAAATCATTTGATAGCGCTTTATAATTATGTTCATTGGAATGTGGACTTTGCCCGTGATTTCGTTGATCAACCAGAATAGCCCTAGAATGAGACCCTAATTCTTTGCCAATGGTAACCCAATTATCGGATGAGCCATATAATCCATGGAGTATGATTATTGGAAACCCTTGACCAAACTCTCTATAAAATAATTTCACCTATCGGATTTGTTTTAAATACATCTGGATGGTATTCTCAAGACCAAAGTACAAAGAATCAGCGATTAGGGCATGTCCAATAGATACCTCAAGTAGATTAGGTATGTTTTTAGCAAAGAAATTAAGATTTTCAAGATTTAAATCATGGCCTGCATTTAATCCTAAACCAACTTTTTTTGCTGCTTCGGCAGCAATGATAAAAGGTTCAATGGCTAATTGCTGGTTAGTGTTAAATGAAGATGCATAGGGCTCAGTGTAGAGTTCAACTCGCTCGGTGCCAGTATCTGCAGCATGTTTTACCATCTCGGGATCAGGATCAACGAAAATAGAGGTACGAATGCCATTTTTCTTAAAAGTTGAAACAACTTGTTTTAGGTAATCCTTATTTTTGATAGTATCCCAACCTGCACTGGAAGTCAGAGCATTGGGGGGGTCAGGAACAAGTGTTACCTGATGAGGATGTACGCTAAGTACAAGTTGGATGAATGAATCAGAAGGATAACCTTCTATGTTAAACTCAGTGGTTATTATGGGTTTAATATCATGAACATCCTGATAGCGAATATGACGTTCATCTGGACGGGGGTGAACAGTAATGCCTTCAGCGCCATAACTCTGACAATCCACAGCGATTTTAAAAACATTTGGTATATTGCCACCACGAGCATTTCTTAAGGTTGCAATTTTGTTAATATTAACACTTAACCGGATCATAATGCCAATTTTTCGAATTACATTTGTACAAATGTAGTTGTTTTTCCAAACGCTTTGAAGCTATGCTAGCAAAAGAAATGATATCAGAAATAATTCCAGCGCTAAAAACTTCGGATACAGGAATTACAGCCTTAAATTGGATGGATGTTTTCAAAGTTTCACACCTTCCAATTGTTAACGACAAGGAGTTTTTGGGTCTTATTTCCGAAATTGATATCTTCGATATGAATATGCCTGAAGAATCACTTGGAAATCATCAACTTTCTCTCTTAAGGCCTTATGTGATTGAAAATCAGCATATATTTGAAGTCATGGAAGTTGCATCAAAGCTCAAACTTTCAATTATTCCTGTGCTTGATGTGCAAAAAAACTATTTGGGAGTTATTACTATCATGGAGTTGTTGCAACATTTCACTGAATTCTCGGCATTGAGAAGCCCGGGTGGAATTATCGTTATAGAACTTAATAGTAATGATTTCTCAATGTCTCAAATTTCCCAAATTGTTGAGGGGAATGATGCAAAAATATTGAGTTCTTACATCTCTTCACATCCAGATTCAACCAAATTAGAGTTAACCCTCAAACTTAACGTAATTGATTTAACTTCAATAATTCAGACTTTTAATCGCTATAATTATACCATTCGAGGCTCATTTATGAAGTATGATGATGAGGAGGAACTTTTGGATGAACGGTATGATCTTTTGATGCGATTCCTTAATACATAGATTAGTGAAAAATGGAAAATGAAATCGAAATAAAAAAACTCAAAAAGGTTGTTATTGCAATATATGGGAAATATTTAGAAATCTCTTTTAAGAAAGAACTAGAGTTGCTATTTGCGATTTTACAAAAGAATCAGGTTGAAGTTGTTATATATGCACCATTTCACGAATACTTGATAAAAGAATTCAATTTGCAGATTTCTACCCGAGCATTATTTCGTACTTCGGGAGAAGTTAAACATCTTGCAGATTATATGCTTAGTTTAGGCGGGGATGGTACTTTTTTAGAATCTGTTGCATTTATCGAAGAGTCATGTATTCCAGTACTCGGAATTAACTTTGGGCGTTTGGGTTTCCTTGCTAACATTTCAACAGAAGATATTGGTAATGCAATTGATTTACTTCTTAGCAATAATTATAGTATCGAAAATCGCTCATTACTTCAAGTTTTTACTGAAAAAAATCCATTTAGCAACTTCCCATTTGGGTTAAACGATCTTACAATACAAAAAAAGGGTACATCAATGATTAACGTTAATGCATATATTGACGATGATTTTCTATGTACGTACTGGGCTGATGGTTTGATAATTTCAACTCCAACAGGATCTACAGCATACTCATTAAGTGTTGGCGGGCCAATTGTAAGCCCATCATTACCATCATTTCTGATTTCGCCAATTGCACCTCATCATTTGACGGTACGTCCATTTGTTATCCCCGATTCATGTACATTGAAATTAGAAGTTACTGGACGTTCAGGCGAAGTTGATATTTCACTTGACTCACATTCATATTCAATTGCTCTCCCATTAACACTTGAGGTAAAGAAAGCACCTTTTCATATTGGATTAGTTAATCTACAAGGTACAAATTTTTTTAAAACTTTACGTAATAAACTTCTATGGGGTGTAGATAAACGGAATTAACCTTTTTACCTAAGATGCTCTATTGATAGAATTATTCTTTGACTATGAATAATTAGTCAACAAGTTGACCGTTTGTTTTGTTAATGCCATAGATTAATTAACTGCATTTTATATATTTGTAGAATAGTTTCAATAAAAATGAAGCGATTTTTTCTTATAATTATACTATGTTTCGCAGTCATATCGGGATATTCACAAATGTGGAAATTCCGTAGGTATGAGGTTTGGAGTGCTTTTTCAGTCTATCAATATTATGGAGATATTGGTGCTCTTGCCGATAAACATAACCTAGGGGGGCTGACTCAAATAAGTTTTACTTCAAATCGCCCAGGAATTTCGTTCGGGGGTATTTTTAGATACGATGAGAGATTTTATATCCAAGCGAGCAATTCATTGGGTTTTTTTGCAAAAAGTGATAAAGATACTAAGAGGAATTATACTAGGGATTTCGCTTTTAGAACAATTACCGATGAGTTATCTATACAAGGGTACTACTTTTTTGTTAAGGAGAATGAGAAGAACTACTTTTACTCCCCCTTTAACTACGGAAGAGGTCGTGGGATAGAACGTTATATTAGGCCATTCAGTTTTTATGTATTTGCTGGAGTCGGTGGTATCTTTTATAAGGTAACACCTAAGGAAAGTTTAGCTAGCTCCCCTCGTTTTGTAGGTAATAAGCATATATCAGTTGCGTTCCCTATTGGTTTAGGTGCTAAATTTACTGTTAATCCTGACTTTTCATTGGCCTTAGAGCTTGGTCGAAGATTCACCCTTACCGATTATCTTGATGGATTTACCTCCGTTTACTCTGAGCATAATGATGTTTACTACATATTAAGTTTTAAGGCAATTTATCGTTTGAAAAAAGCCAAACAGATTCGTTACGTATTCTGATAAATAGCCGTGAATCAAACCTCTATGACCAAAAAGATAATTATAGTTATTCTACTTTTCTTTTGCCTCAATAATTTTATTTATTCTCAGGAAAGAGGGGATTTAGGCATTCAGACTGGTGGTACATACTATATGGGTGATTATAATCTTGAAACTCCGTTGTATCAACCGTCACTAGGGATCGGGGTAATCTATAGGTATAATCTGAGTAAGTATTATTCGCTTCGAATGTCAGCTTATTACGGCGGACTTAAGGGAAATTACTCAACAAAAGGTTTTTACCTACCAGGAATTACTGGATCATTTTCTAAAAAGATAATTGAAGCAAATGGTTTATGTGAAATTAATTTTATGTCTTTTAACACTAGGCACTTAAAAAAAGATAACTTTTCTCCTTATGTGGTATTAGGATTAGGGATTGCTTATATTGGAGGAGATATTATTCCAAATTTGCCCTTTGGTATTGGAGTCAAATACTGTCCTGTCTCAAGAATTACCATTGGATGTGAATGGAAATTAAGTAAAACTATTTTTGATGGAATAGATAACTACCAAAATGTTTATGATGGATCAAAAGCAACTTTACACAATAACGATTGGTTCTCTTTTATAGGAATATTTGTAACTTTCCGACTTTATAATTATAACAACACCTGTCCTGTTTACCAGTAATGCTTATATGATATGTCAGTAGTTGATGAGATAAATAAAGATTTGCTTCCTAATCATATTGCTATTATAATGGATGGTAACGGAAGATGGGCAAAACAAAGGGGAACGCAGAGAATATTTGGCCATAGAAATGGTGTAAGTTCTGTTCGTGCCGCAATTGAAGCATCAGCAGAGTTAGGAGTGAAGTTTTTAACTCTTTATGCTTTCTCTACAGAGAATTGGAACAGGCCTAAAATTGAAATCGATGCTTTAATGGCTTTGCTAATAAATACTATTAATACCGAAACAGAAACATTAATCAAAAATAATATTTCTCTCAAAACAATTGGCGATAGCGATTCTCTCCCAAAAGCAGTTCAGAAAAAACTCAACGAGGTTATCCAAAAAACATCTAAATGTAATGGGTTAACGGTTGTCCTTGCACTGAGTTATAGTTCACGCTGGGAAATTACGAATGCAGTAAAATGTATTATGAGCGATTTTTCCAAAGGAAAAATAAAGCCTGAAAATATTGATGAAGATACTTTCTCAAAATATCTGAACACCTCTGGTATTCCCGATCCAGAGTTAATGATTAGAACAAGTGGGGAGTTCAGAATAAGCAATTTTTTAATGTGGCAGTTAGCTTATACCGAGTTATACTTCACCCCTGTGCTTTGGCCTGATTTTAATAAGGAGGAGTTGTATAAAGCCATTGTTGATTTCCAAAAACGAGAACGGCGATTTGGAAAAATAAGCGAACAGCTATAGCTTATTTTGCAAACTTTAGCTTGCTTCATACAAGTCCCTTAGCTAAATTTGCTGCACTTTAAAAAAAAGTTCCCATCTTTAAGCCTTTTAAAAAACGATTAGGTAGTATACTAGAATACAAATGAATTTCGATAATTCCTTAATAATGATGTTTAGAAAAACTCTATTTCTTATCGCCGCTACGTGCATGTTAACTGCATTATCGGCTCAAGATTTCTCGACCAACTATAACGCTCCCAAAAAGTACTGTATAAAAGGGATTTCAGTGTCTGGAATTAAATTTCTTGATCCGTCAGTATTAATTTCTGTTAGTGGTCTTTCTGTGGGAGATACTGTTACAATTCCAGGCGATGATATAACAAAACCGATTAGAAAATTGTGGAATCAGGGATTGTTTTCGGATATTAAAATTTCTGCAACCAAGGTTGTAAATGATAGTATCTTCTTAGATATTAACTTACAAGAAAGATCTCGGATATCGGGGATTAGTTTCAATGGAGTAAGAAAAGGAGAATCTGATGATCTTAAGGAATTGCTTAAGCTAAGAGTTGGAGGACAGATTACAGAAAGTATATTAGAAAATTCTGAAAGGATAATTAAAAAACATTTTAGAGATAAAGGATTCCTAAATACTCAGGTAGATATAATTCAAAACAATGATACGGTGCTTGCTAATGGCGTTAAAGTTATTTTTGATATCAAAAAGAATGGTAAAGTTAAAATTAGCGATATAACCTTTGAAGGCAGTAAGGCTTTCAAGGCCAGCAGGTTAAGAAAAACAATGAAAAAAACACATAGAAGAGACTTTAACATATTTAAAGCATCAAAGTTTTTAGAATCAGATTATGAAGAAGATAAAAGGAATCTGCTCGCATTTTATAATGAACATGGATACAGAGATGCCGAGATATTGAAGGATTCAGTATTTCCGGTTAATAATAAAAGAATTGGCATTAAAATTAAAGTATCAGAAGGTTCTCAGTATCATATTAGAAATATTTCTTGGATTGGAAATACAAAAATGCCAGCAGAAGCACTTGGCTTTATTCTTGGGATGAAAAAAGGAGATGTTTACGACAAATCGTTACTAGAGAAAAGACTCTTTACAGAAGATAATTCAATAACCACATTATATATGGATGATGGTTATCTATTTTTTCAGCTCGATCCTGTTGAAAGCCATATTGAAAGAGATTCGGTTGATCTAGAAATGAGAATTTCTGAAGGAGATCAAGCTACGATAAATCAGGTAACAATCGTTGGCAATACAAAAACCAACGAACATGTGGTTCGTCGTGAAATTTGGTCAAAACCGGGTGATCTTTTTAGCAAGTCTGATATAACAAGATCAATTCGGCAGTTAGCACAGCTTGGGCATTTTGATCCCGAAAAATTAGATGTTAAACCTTTGCCAAATCCAGCTGGAGAAACTGTTGATTTAAGATATATACTTGAAGAAAAAGCCAACGATCAGTTTGAAATATCTGGGGGTTGGGGTGCAAATATGTTTGTTGGAACTGTGGGTATTCGTTTTTCTAATTTTTCAATTCGCAGAGTATTTGAGAAAGGTGCTTGGCGGCCTGTTCCTTCTGGCGATAGCCAATCATTATCACTAAGAGCATCAACAAACGGAACATATTATAAGGCATTTAGTTTATCTTTTTCCGAACCTTGGTTGGGAGGGAAAAAACCTACTAACCTATCATTTTCTTTATTTCATACAATTCAAAATACACCAAGTTCTAGTTTGCTTAATGCGAGTAGTCAGTACTTTAAAGTTACTGGTGGTTCTGTTGGAATTGGAACACGATTAAAATGGCCTGATGACTACTTTACAATTTACAATGAGGTAACCCTTCAGAATTATCTTCTAAAAGATTGGACAGGTGGTTATTTTATTTTTTCTAATGGAAAGTCAAATAACTTTAGCTATAAAGTCACTTTAGGTAGAAATTCTACCGATCAGCAAATCTATCCTAGAACAGGCTCCAATTTTTCACTTTCCGTTCAATTAACACCTCCATATTCTGCTTTTAAAGAGAAAAATTTTTGGAAGTATTCTGCATCTGCAAGAACGGCAGAATTTACAAGTTTAAAAGCATTGAATCCAAATGTATCGGATAACCAAATTAATGCAATGATTTCTGAAAGGGAGTCCGCAAAACGTTATAAATGGATTGAGTATAATAAATGGACTGGTAGAGCCCAATGGTATATGTCTCTAGTACAAAATCTTGTGCTATATACAAATGCACAATTTGGAATGCTTAACTTCTATAGTAAGAATTTAGGCTTCTCACCTTTTGAAGGGTTCGATTTGGGTGGTGATGGAATGTCAGGTTATAATCTTTATGGTAGAGAAACAATTGGATTAAGGGGTTATGAAAATAGTTCTCTTACACCAATAGTTAATGGCGCAAGAGAAGCAAATATCTATAATAAATATACAATGGAGTTGCGATACCCGCTATCATTAAAACCTCAGGCAGCCATTTATGTCTTAACATTCTTAGAAGCGGGTAATGCTTGGTCAAATTTTGATGATGTAAACCCTTTCAATGTTCATCGTTCAGCAGGAGTAGGAGCTAGGATGTTTTTGCCTATGCTGGGCATGTTGGGTATTGACTGGGCATATGGCTTTGATGCTGTTCAGGGTTTACCAAGTGCTAATAAAGGTCAATTCCATTTTGTTATTGGAATGCCTTTTTAATTTTAGCTTTTTTTAAGACTTATGTTTTTATTAGTTCTGTTATTGGCAGAATAATTGTAATAACTTGCGTCTAAATTCTAACTTATGAGAAAAATAGTTCTTTCAGCAGTATTGAGCCTCCTTGTTGGTACATTAATGGCTCAAAAATTTGCTTTTGTTGATAGCGATTATATTCTAAAAAAAATTCCCACCTATAAAGCGGCGCAGGAACAAATAGATAAGTTGTCTACTCAGTACCAAAAAGAAATTGAGGCAAAGTATGCCGAAGTGGATAAAATGTATCAGGATTACCAAGCAGAAAAAGTATTACTTACCGAGGAGATGAGAAAAAAGCGTGAGGATGATGTTATTGCAAAGGAACGACTAGTTAAGGAGTTACAAGTGAAATACTTTGGTAAAGATGGTCTGCTATTTAAGAAACGCGAAGAGCTGATTAAACCTATTCAAGATCAGGTTTTTAATGCTATTAAAGAGCTAGCAAACGAGGGCGGCTATGCAGTTATTTTCGATGCATCGGCCTCACCAAATATGCTTTACACAAACCCCAGGTATGATAAAAGTGAAGAAGTTTTACAAAAACTTGGATACAGCCAATAAATATTTATTTTTGCCTAACAATTAATAACAATTATAATTATGATTAGAATTACAAAAAGTATAATGATTGTAGCACTTTTTTTATGTGCTGCCAATGTAGGTGCTCAAAATCTGAAGTTTGGACATATCAATAGTCAAGAATTAATGATGGCTATGCCCGAGAGGGATAGCGCTGAGGTAAAACTGAAAAATTATGCCAAACAGCTTCAAGAGCAAATTGAAACACTACAAGTTGAATTTAATAAAAAGTATCAGGATTATATTCAGAAAAAAGCAACTTTCACTGATGCTATTCGCGAGATGAAAGAAAAAGAGCTTAACGATCTTGATCAAAGATCAAAGGAGTTTGAACAAACTGCACAACAGGATTATCAACGCCAACAGGGCGAGTTAATGAAGCCAATTGTTGAAAAGGCTAATGCAACAATCCAAAAGGTTGCTAAAGCAAACGGTTTTATATACGTTTTTGATATTAGTTCTGGTGCTGTTACCTATTTTTCAGATCAGAGTATCGATATACTACCTATGGTTAAAAAAGAACTTGGCCTTGGTGTCGTTGTTAAGAAATAAGAAATATCTTTTCTATAGAGAACTCGGTCACATTATGCGACCGAGTTTTATATTTTTTATGCATTAATAATAATTAAAACTCTATATGACAGATATACGCCGCCCTATTGGAATATTCGATTCCGGCGCAGGTGGATTGTCAGTGTTTAGTGAGTTGGTAAAGGAATTACCGCATGAATCGTTTATATATTTTGCTGATTCTGCAAACTGCCCGTATGGTTCAAAACCTCATGATAAAATTATTGAGTTATCATCCAAGATAACCGAATTTTTAATTTCAAAGCAATGTAAAGCTATTGTTGTTGCTTGTAATACAGCAACAGCTGCCGCAATTGATTTTTTAAGGGAGAATTATAGCATACCATTTATAGGTATGGAGCCTGCAGTAAAACCAGCGGCAATTAATACCAAAACAAAAAGCATTGGTGTTCTGGCAACAGCAGGAACTTTTAAAGGAAGACTATACATTGAAACTACTCAGAAATATGCTTCCGGTATAAATGTTTGCTATCAGGTTGGGGAGGGACTGGTTGAACTTGTTGAACGGGGTGATTTTAGTTCTACTGAAGCAGAAACACTTCTTATGAAATACTTAAACCCAATGCTTGATTGTAATATAGATCAAATTGTATTAGGGTGTACCCATTACCCATTCTTTAAACCCTTATTGTCTAGGCTTCTACCTATTAATATTGATATAATCGATCCGGCACCTGCCGTAGCCAAGCAAACGTGTAAAGTACTAATAGAAAATAATTTAGTTGGAGATTTAAGAAACAATCATTCTTACAATACATTTTATTCAAGTGGTAGTTCCACTGTTTTAAAAAAGATAATTGAAAATATAGAAAAAAGCATAGGGCATAAATTACAGAATGTATCGTTCTTCGATAATTTTATTTTATAATTTCAACATTTTATTTGGAACATACTTAGCATATCATTTTGTTATAGAAAATTGTTTTTAAAAATTCATAAATTATGAGAAGTCAGGTAGAAGTTGTATGTAGCAATACAGGAGAAAAAAGGAATATATTACCAGGGCTTAACTTAGCTGAAATCGCTAATGAGTTTAATGTAAAACTTAATAGTGCTATTCTGGGTGCAATGGTAAATAATACGCTTAAAGAATTGAGCTATGAAGTTTATTCACCTAAGACCATACACTTTATAGATATCTCACATCCATCGGGGATGAGAATGTACCAAAGATCTCTCTTCTTTTTACTTCAAAAGGCGGTTAAGGAGCTTATACCTGGTTCAAGTATTCGAGTTGAACATTCTGTATCCAAAGGATTCTATTGCGAAATTGATAATTGCAACCAACCACTAGAACTTCCTCTTATCTTCAACATTGGCGATAAAATGCGTGAGATAATTGCTGCGGATATTCCTTTCAAGCGTGATAAGGTTCTCACTAAGAATGTAGTCGAAATGTTTGAAGAATTGGGGTATACCGAAAAAGCGAAGCTTTTTAAAACACGTCAAAAATTATATACGTCAGTTTACTATTTGGGCGATACGGCAGATTATTTCTTTGGAAGCCTTGTGCCATCAACTGGCTATCTGAAAGTCTTCGACTTAGTGAAATACTATAAAGGAATGCTACTGCGTATCCCTAAAAGGCATAAACCTGAAGAAGTTGAAGATATTGAGATTCAAAATAAAATGTTTGAAATTTTCCAGGAATATAAAGATTGGGTAGACATCCTTGGCGTTGGAAGTGTGGCAACAATTAATGAACATGTTCAAAAGGGCTATTCCAGTGAGTTGATTAAGATATCTGAAGCCCTTCATGAAAAAAAAGTAGCCCAAATTGCCGACAAAATTTATAGTTTGAAAGATAAGGTTCGTGTAGTGCTAATTTCAGGACCATCTTCATCGGGTAAAACTACATTTGCTAAGAGATTATCTATTCAGCTTAAAGTTTCAGGTTTAAAGCCATATACTATTTCTCTAGACAATTATTTTGTTGATAGGGAACATACCCCCAAAGATGAAAATGGAGATTTAGACTACGAGACTCTAAATGCGTTGGATGTTGATCAGTTTAACAAGGATTTGATAAAGTTATTGAATGGCGAGACAGTTGAACTGCCAAAATATTCATTTGAGACGGGTAAACGTTTCTACGATGGAACATCTATGAAAATAGAGTCAAATGGTATAATTGTAATTGAAGGAATTCATGCCCTTACACCAGAACTTACACCTCTTATTCCAATTGAAAAAAAATATAAGATTTACGTATCGGCGCTTACATCACTCTCGTTTGATAGGATGAATAGAATTCCTACCACTGATAATCGGTTAATTCGAAGAATAATTAGGGATTATAAATATAGAGGCTATAGTGCATTAGATACTATTAGACGATGGGATAGTGTTCGTAGAGGTGAAGATAAAAATATTTTCCCGTATCAGGAACACGCGGATGTTATGTTTAACTCAGCTTTGCTCTGTGAACTGAGTGTTCTAAAAAGTTATGCGGAACCAATTCTTTACGAATTGCCATCTACTGAACCTGAGTATTCTGAAGCCTTAAGGTTGTTAAAATTTTTAAGTTATTTCACACCAATTGCAGATAAAGAAATCCCTCCAACGTCAATCCTTAGAGAATTCCTAGGGGGAAGTACATTTTCTTATAAATAATACGTATTGTTAATCATCTGTTTATAAGTTTTTATTTCTATATAATATATTGTTTGACAATGTATTGGATTGATGATAGTAAGTTATTACCTTTGGTGTGGTTTAATACAAGTCAATAATTTAGGGAATTATGTAGGTTATTTATTGCAATAATTTACTATTATTGTACTTGATAAACCTTAAATCAAATAAACTCTAAGTACAGCAACCGTAATGATCAGGACTATCATCTTTCTTTTCAACATGGTAGGGGTGCTTTCCATAAATTTGCTGTTAAGCGAAGATGTATCTCTTTCAGTAGATGTCCCATCAGAAGTTAGTGCTGGTGCTGAATTTGACGTAGAACTTAATTTGAAAAAAGGTTCGATTGAAAGTTTTGCAAGATTCCAGCAGGACTTACCAAATGGACTTACCGCCCAAGCCGTTGATCCTTCCAATGCAAACTTTACATTCGAAAATCAAAAAATCAAAATTATTTGGTTAAAACTACCCTCCGAAAAGGATATAAAGGTTCTATACCGATTAAGAGTTGATGAACGCTTGAAGGGTCAGTTTGATCTTAAAGGAACTTTCTCATACATTGAGGGAAATGAAAGAAAATCGGTTAATATTACTTCTAATACTATTAACATAAAACCCTCTTTACGTATTGATCCTAATCTGATTGTTGATATACAGGAGTTCCAGCAAATGGTTCCAGTTCAACCACCAGTTTCTCTTGTTGCTAAAAATGTTAGATGTATTCGTCAGATTCCAAGTATTGTTGGAGTTGGTAATGAATATACAGTAAATATCTTAGTAAATAAAGGTAGTACAGAGAAGTTTGCAAAGATTGAGGAGGATATACCACAAGGATTTAAAGCGGAACCTATTCAAACCAAAGATGCCATATTTACTTTTAAAGATCAAAAGGTTAAATTTCTTTGGATGAATCTACCTGTCGAACAGCGATTTGTGGTGTCATATAGATTAATTCCAATTAATAAAACAGAGACCAAGCAGTTAATGCTAAAAGGAACATTCTCTTTTATTATCAACGAAGCAACACAGGTTATTGATATTGTTCAGAAAGAAGTTGACCTATCCAACCTTGATCCTAAAAACATTGAAGGTATTATTGCATCGGTTCCAAATCCAACATTTTCATCAAATACTTCTCAAGGTATTGGTAGTAAAAGCTATACCGAACCTAGCGGGGATGGGGGGAAAGAAATTGAAATAAAATACCAGAAGATAGAAGAGAAGAAACAAGTCGTTAACAAAAGAGTATTTGACTTAAAACCATACATGCTTGAACCAGAAAAAGGGGTTTATTATAGGGTGCAAATCGCAGCAGGGCATAAACCCGTAAATATCAAGCAGTATTTTAAGAAGTATAAAATTTCCGAAGAAATTAGAACCGAAGAGCACGAGGGCTGGTATAAGTACTCAGTAGGATCGTTTCCTGCTTATAAAGAGGCAAGAAATTATCGGGTTAATCTTTGGAAAGCAACAACAATTAACGATGCTTTTGTTGCAGCATATAATAATGGAACTCGAATTACAGTTCAAGAAGCATTGATGATTACTAATCAAAAATGGTGTAGATAATTTATTATATACAATATCGCTCATGCATTTTAGGAGTTTTTGCTATAAAATATTTTTAACGTTATTATTGGCTACCCTTGGGTTGATTGGTTTTGCTCAGGAGGACGAAGAATATTGGAAAAAACTCTTAAATGAAGAGGTTGAGGTTGAGAATCCAGTTTATAAACCTGTTATTTCATTAGGAGCTGGAGTATTGAGTTTTTTTGGTGATGTTAAAAACCCAGGAACAAATCTCTTATCGGGTCAAAATGGTTATAAGTTAAACGTTTCGACTTTTGTTGGTAAAAAAAACTTTTTCAAACTTAACTTTTTTGTTCTCTATGGGAGTTTAAATGGGCAGAACTTTAATATCTCCCGTAATATGCAAACCACACTCCCTTTACCAAAAGACGATTTAAACAATGATATTTACCCCAACTCTTCTTTTTCAACAGACATATTTCAACTAGGAGTAAATTTTGAGTACGGATTTGCCCACCTTATTGGAACCTCAAAACAATTTAGACCATTTATGTCTATTGGTATTGCACCATTTATTTATAGTCCCAAAGGTGATTTAACTTATGGTAGTGGGGATAATTACTACCATTTTTGGTCAGATGGTACTATTCGAAATTTTAACCAAGATGGACCCGATGCATGGAAGGCCGAACCTGTGCCATTTGACAGAAAATATGAGACCGATCTATCTGGAGCAAAATTTTTCAAGGACAAGAGTTATTCTCAAAACTCTTTTACAATTCCATTTGAAGTAGGCTTCGATTTCTACCTATCCTATAGAGTTAATCTTAGAGTTGCAACAACGGTGAATTATACACTTACGGATTTATTAGATAACTATGATGCTGAAGTTGCTAAGAAGATAGGGTTAAAATCCAAAGGGTATAATGATATCTTTACATTTACCTACTTTTCAATGAATTTTGACCTTTTCTCAGATCCAAAGACAATTACAATCGAGAAAATGTTTGCAGATATTGATTATGATCCTATTCTAATATCAGATCAAGATAATGATTATATACTCGACATCATTGATGAATGCCCAGATACACCAATTGGTGTTGAGGTTGATTCAATGGGTTGTCCGTTGGATGTTGATAAGGATGGTGTTTTCGATTATCTTGATAAGGAACAAAATACGCCAATAGGGGCAACGATTGATGATAATGGGGTTCAACTATCTCAGGAAAAATTAGCCGAAATGTTTGATCCAAAGAATGCCGTACTAAGAAAGGAAATCAAAGTAATTCCTGTTGCAAAAATTTGGACTCGTAGTATATCATTTACACCGGGTGTTATCCCTGATAAGTTTAAATTTGTTGATACTGATGGTGATGGTTACATATCTTTTACGGAATTGCTAAAAACAATTGACAACTATTTTGATGAAAAGGCAAACCTGAAACCTGAAGATATATACGATTTGAACGACTTCTTTTTCTCTCAATAAACAAATATACCCTAAAAATCAACCAATTAACCCTGTGATAAATCACAGGGTTAATTTTTGCAAAGAGTTCTTATTCATCAGGTAAAATTTTTGTCAAAGAATTTTTATCTAAATGTAGATTAGTATTAAACTATTAGGCTGTTTGTTAATCGAATATTATGAATTGTTTTTTTTGTTTTATAGTAGTGTATGTTCGTTTACACAAAAAGCAGTAAATGAAATATGCTTGGTGATATTTATGACAACTTAATTTGTAGGGTCAACTAAATTGGTAGAATCTGGTAATTTCATAATTAGAGTCTACTTAACTAGAACAATTTGAAACATACAAATAAACAACTGTTTAATCTAATTTTATACCCATGAAAAAATTATTTCTAATCCCATTCATCGCTCTTTTCTGTTGTTTTATTCCGTTTCAGGAAATTGCACAATGGAGGGGCGCTAACCGCGATGGTATTTACAATGAAACAGGTTTGCTAAAACAATGGCCTGAAAATGGACCAAAATTACTTTGGCATTTCGACGAACTAGGTGATGGACATTCATCTGCGACTGTTACATCAAAAGCCATTTTTACTGCCGGAACTATAAATGGAATGGGTGTAATATTTTCATTTGACTTAAATGGTAAACTTCTTTGGAAAAAGGAGTATGGTAAGGAATGGACTGAAAGTTGGCCAGGTGTTCGATCAACGCCGTTATATGTTAATGGAAATATATACTTAATGAGCGGTTATGGTGTGGTTGTATGTTTAGATGCAGAGATTGGTAATATTATTTGGAGTGTTGATTTAATGAAGGATTATGATGGAAAGAATATTGTTTGGGGAGTAACTGAGAATTTACTTGTTGATGGTAATACCCTTTATTGTACGCCAGGAGGTACTGATGCTAATGTAATTGCATTGGATAGAGTTAGTGGTAAACTAATGTGGAAGAGCCAAGGGAAAGGCGAATCGAGTGCATACTGTTCGCCAATGCTTATTAAGTTACCTAATAATAGAATACTTGTAACGATGACTGCTAATTCAATAATTGGAATTGATGCTTCGAATGGAAATTTTTTATGGAGTCATGAGCAGACAAATCAGTATTCAGTTCATGCAAATACTCCTTTATACAGTGATGGGTATATTTATTGTGTTAGCGGGTATGGCAAAGGGAGTGTTTTATTAAAACTTGCAGATGATGGCTCATGTGTAACTGAGGTATGGAGAAACCAAGTCCTTGATAATCGTATGGGTGGTGTTGTTCTCCTCAATGGGAAATTGTACGGTGCAGGGGATAAAAGTAAGAAATGGTTTGTTCTTGATTGGAAAACTGGGAAGGAGTTGAGTTCATCCGAATTATTATCAAAGACAGGAAATACGATTTTTGCAGACGGAATGCTATACTGCTATAGTGAGAATGGCGAGGTTGCGCTTGTAGAACCCAAGGCAGATGGGTTTAATCTTATTAGTAAATTTAAGGTTCCGTTTGGAGCAAATCAGCATTGGGCGCATTTAGTCATTAATGATAAAAAGTTGTATGTTAGGCATGGAACTTCTTTAATGGTTTACTCAATAGCGGCAAACTAATCAAAAAAATATTATCCCGAAAGAAGAATTAATCTTTCGAGATTTTTTATCAATTAAAATAAACGGCATGAAAAAAACACCTGTTATTGCAATTATTTTATTATTAATAGTTTTAATTAATAATGCTCAAGATAATTCAACATGGAGAGGACCTCAAAGGGATGGTATTTATCCAGAAAGAAACCTGTTAACTAAATGGCCTGATAACGGATTAAATTTGATTTGGAAATATGATGGGCTTGGTGTTGGATATACCTCTGCCGCAGTTACTAAAGATAAAGTATTTATTACTGGAACAACGGATAGTACTAGTTACCTTTTTGCATTTAACCATAACGGTGAGTTGCTCTGGAAAAAAGAATTAGGAAAGGAGTGGATTGTTAACTTTCCGGGTGTTCGTTCTACCCCATTAATTTTCGATGGACGTGGTTATGTTTTGAGTGGTCGTGGAGTTATTTACTGCTTTAATCCAGAAAATAGTGAGATACTTTGGACAGTTGATCTTTACAAGCAGTATGATGGAAGAGTTGTGAAATTTGGAATAACTGAAAATCTTTTAATTGATGGGGATAAACTCTTTTGTACGCCGGGTGGGGTTGATGCTAATGTGATAGCACTTAATAGAAAGAACGGTAATCTAATTTGGAAAAGCAAAGGTGTTGGAGAAGTGAGTGCATATTGCTCGCCTATTTTAATTGAATTTAAAGGCACAAAATATCTTTTAACCATTACGGCAAAGTCAATTTTATCGATTAACCCTGAAAATGGTGATGTTGTTTGGAGTCACGATTTATTATACCCGTATGGAATACATGGGAATACTCCTGTTTATCGGGATGGATATATATTTGCAATGAATGGTTGGGAATGGGGGAGCGTGATGTTGAAACTTGCTGAAGATGGTAAGTCGGTTAGCGAGGTATGGAAGAGTAAACTCTTTGATCTCGAACATGGAGGCGTTGTACTTATTGGAAATAATATTTATGGAGCCGATTGGACTACAAAACATTTCTCCTGTGTTGATTGGAATACGGGTGTTGTTAGGGATTCAGTAAAAACAATTTCCCCTTCATCAGTAATAGTCGCAGAAGGACTGATTTATTGCTATACATATGCAGGAGAGGTTGCTTTAGTAAGACCGCTTGATAATGGATTTGAGG